>CANDFU010000073.1 GCA_947384095.1 uncultured Roseburia sp.
GTGGTTATCAGATGCTGCTGTCGGTCACACAGAACACTCCGGAAAAGGAGATTGAATATCTGTCTGTGTTCAATCACAAGCAGGTTGACGGTGTGATCCTGGTTGCCACGGTTTTTTCAGAGGCGCATATCCGCGCTTTAAAGCAGATGAAGGTTCCGGTTGTGATTGTCGGGCAGGAGCTCTCCGGTTTCTGTAGTGTTTATCACGATGACTATCACGCGTGCTACGAACTTACAAAGCATCTTCTGGAAAGGGGAAGAACCTCTCTGGGATATATCAGTGCGATGGAAGAAGATAAGGCGGTCGGACGGGAGCGGCGCAGAGGCTATCAGGATGCCGTGTGTGAAATGGGATATGAAAATCTGGCGGAAAGATATGTGATCTCTTCATTTTCCATGGAATCCGGGCATGAGAAGGCGAAAGAACTGCTCTGCCGTTTCGGTCCGCTCGACGGGCTGGTCTGTGCGACGGATTCGCTTGCCATCGGAGCCATGCAATATCTCAGGGAAACCGGGCTTAATGTTCCTGTGGATGTGCTGGTTGCCGGACATGGGGATTCCACGCTGGCGAGAGTTACGACCCCGCCGCTTATGACGGTACACTATGCTTATGAGAAAAGCGGCGAGATCGCTGTTTCGATGCTGTTCGAACTGTTTGATCACAGCGACGCCGCAGTCAGGGCGGTGAGACTGGGGTTCCATATTATTGAACATGAGGAGACATGCTGAGAAAAAGGAGTCTGTTCTATGGCGAAATCAGAAAAACAGAAGCAGAAACTACTCTATCTTATGCAGCTTTTGTCAGAACGGACCGATGAAGAGCATGCGGCCACGATGGCAGAGATCATTGATTATCTTGCGCTTCACGGGATCACAGCGGAGCGCAAGAGCATTTACAGTGATATGGATGTGCTGAGCGATTTCGGGATGGATATTATCCGGATAAAGGAGCGGCCCGGAGGCTATTATCTTGCCAGCCGCCAGTTTGAGCTTGCGGAGCTGAAGGTGCTCGTGGACGCAGTGCAGTCTTCCAAGTTTATCACTTCGAAAAAATCCAGTGAACTGATCGCCAAGCTGGAGACGCTCTGCAGCCATGCGCAGGCACGGCAGCTGCATCGTCAGGTTGTGGTCACAAACCGGAACAAGGCGGCGAATGAAAATATTTACTATAACGTGGATCTGATTTACAATGCGATTTCCGAAAATTCCAAAATCCGTTTTCAATATTTCGAATGGAGTGCCGACAAAGAGATGCGGCTGCGGCGTGACGGTTCTTTTTATGTGGTGAGTCCCTGGCTCCTGACCTGGGACGATGAAAATTATTACCTGATTGCCTACGATGAGAGGAGCCGGATGATAAGGCACTACCGGGTGGATAAAATGCTGCGGCTGGGTCTCATCGACGAGCGGCGGGAGGGGAAGGGGCAGTTTGAGGATTTTGACATCGCGGCTTATTCCCGGAAAACGTTCGGCATGTTTGCAGGTGAGGAAGAGATGGTGACGCTGATCTGCGATGAAAGTCTGACAGGCGTGATGATCGACCGTTTCGGCAAGGAGATACCGATGCGCCGGAGAGAGGATGGTAAGATTCGGGTCCGCGTGCAGGTCGCCGTAAGCAGACAGTTTTTTGGCTGGGTAACGGGGCTTGGGGCCCTGGTGAAAATTGAAGGGCCGGCCCGGGTTGCGCAGGCTTACCGGAAATATCTGCAGGATATTTTAGGGCAGTATGTGTAAGGATTTCCTGCCAGAGCCGGGAGAAAAGGAGCGTCGGGTAGAATGAGGGAACGGGTGTATCAGATCGATGTTGACGGGATTGTGATCACTGTGACAAAGAAGCGCATGAAAAATATGTATCTGCGCGTTAAAAAAGAAGACGGTTCCGTACTGATTTCCGCGCCGCACCAGATGAGTGACGACCGGATCCGGGACTTTGCGAAAGAACGCATTGACTGGATCCGCAAATACCGGCAAAAGTATGTAAAAGCGGGCGAGCGGAAAAAAGAGGCCCCCGTGCTTTCAAAAGCGGAGCTGGAGGCGCAGAAGCGTTTCCTGAAAAGAGAGGTGGAACGTCTGGTAAAAAAATGGGAGCCTGTCATGGGAGTTTCTGTCTCCGGCATTACGATTCGGCAGATGAAAACACGGTGGGGTTCCTGTAATGTGAAAAGCCATCATATCAATATCAATCTGGCGCTGCTTAAAAAGCCGCCGGAGTGCCTGGAATATGTGGTGGTCCATGAGATGACACATATTCTGGAGGCAGGCCACAATGCGGTATTCTGGGGATATATGACAAAGTTTTATCCGGCATGGAAGCAGGTCCGCGGCGATCTGCGGGATGAGGCGGCGGAGTGACGGGCGGACTGCCCGGCCATTCCGGCTATTTTTTTGCAGAGAGGGCGCTCTCGATCCGCTCATATAAGTCCTGGATGTCGAACGGCTTGAGAATATAGCCCTCTGCGCCCAGCATAAGGCTTTCCAGAACCGTATGTTTGTCATTCTGCGACGTGAGCATAATCACGGGAGTATTTTTACAGTGCTCGATTTCGCGCAGCTCACGCAACGTTTCGATGCCGTCTTTTGATGCCATCCGGACGTCTAAGAGAATCAGATCCGGCTGATTTTTCTTCAGATATTGCAGGGCGCGCTCGCCCGAATTGAGGGGTATGATATCGTATTTTTCTTTTAAGGTCCGCTCGATTGTCGCTAAACTGATGCTGTTGTCGTCCACAGCCAGTATCTTGTATTTGTCTGCCATCTGCTTTTCCTCCTATCTCATCTGCTCAAGCAACTCGTGCAGCATCCGTTCCGCCGCATCATCTTCGTACAGGCTGAGCTGTTCTTTTACATTTTCAAGCGCTGCCTCGGTGTCGGCCTCCAGCCGGCAGTCAAGAAGCGCATCGATTTTTTTTGCGCATTCTTTTGCCTGGAAATCTTCCAGGAACGCCAGGGCTGATTCGATGGTCTGCAGCAGCTCTTCTTTTTTTATTTCTTTTTTATGCGCTGCGGCGCCGTCTTCTTTTTTGACTTTCTGCAGATAATTCCGGATATGCTCCAGCTGCTCGCCGTATTCCGCCAGAAGGATGGCGATCCGGCGCTCGACAAAGCGGAGATCGCCCCTGTTGACCGCTTTTTCCTGCTCTTTGGCACGGCTTGAAAGCCGCATCGCCCCCACGTTCGCGGAGGCGCTTTTTAAGGCGTGTACTTCAATACCGTATCCCTCGTAATCCTGCTCTTCCCAGAGCTCCTGCAGAACTTTTATTTTGCGTTTTCCATCCAGGCAGTACAGCGCTAAGAGCTCGTTGTATTCTTCTACGCTGCCGTTGTAATGTCTGCTGATCTCGTCCGTGTCGATTCCTTCGATGATAATCTCACGAAACAGGTCATTATTCGACTGCAGAGTGCTGATCCATGAGCCGCCGGCCATCCGGTTCTCTTCCGGGATCCATTTGAGAAGCACCATGTGCATATCTCTTCTCTCAAGCGGTTTGGCAAGAAAATCCTGAAATCCGCTCGCCAGAAAAACCTCCCGAACGCCTTCCATTGCATTGGCGGTCAGCGCGATGATCACCGGCAGCCTGCCGTTGTCGCCACATTCGTTCCGGATCCTGTGAACGGTCTCGATCCCGTCCATCATGGGCATCATATGGTCCATAAAAATAAGATCAAACCGCTTTTGCCGCACAAGTCCGATCGCTTCGATTCCGCTCTCCGCCTCGGTGATTTCCAGCCCGTAAGACTGCAGGAAGGATCTCGCGACTTTTCTGTTGATCAGATTGTCGTCTACGACCAGTACTTTGTAATCCTTCACCGTGAAAGGTTCCAGGGGTTCTTCCTTTCTGGCTTCCTGCTCCGGGACCTCGGACAGCGGTCTGGCGTCCGCGATTTTCTGCAGGATCTCCACGGTAAAAGTGGAGCCTTCCCCGTATACGCTCTCCACCCGGATGGTGCCCTGCATCAGTTCAGCCAGACGCTTTGTGATGGAAAGTCCGAGCCCTGTGCCCTCTGCGCTCCGGTTCCGCCTGGAATCGAGCTGTTTGAAATTCTCAAATATTTTGCCGAGATCTTCCTCGCGGATCCCGCATCCGGTATCCTGAACCCGGAAAATTAAGCGCTCTGCATCCTGCGTTTCTTCCGGTACGCCCGAAACAAAAATCCGGACATGGCCTTCTCTCGTAAATTTTAAGGCGTTGTTTAACAGATTGACCAGAATCTGTTTGATTCTGCTCTCGTCCCCCAGATAGCAGCAGGGGATGTTCATATCATACTCGCTCTCCAGCATCAGTCCGTGCTGTGAGGCGACAATATCCATCATATTCAGCACTTCCGTGACAAGGGATCTGACATGGTATTTCGTCGTGACAAGCTCCATTTTTCCGGCTTCCACTTTGGACAGGTCGAGGATGTCGTTGATCAGTGCCAGAAGGTTGTGGGCGGAGGCTTTGATATCGCAGGCATATTCGTATACTTTACGTCCCTTGCTCTCTTCCAGAATGATATCGCTCAGCCCCACAATCGCGTTCATCGGAGTCCGGATCTCGTGCGACATGTTGGCGAGAAACGCACTCTTGGCATTGTTGGCCTGCTCCGCCTGTTCCCGTACGCGTGTAATCTCTTCTATGTAGTTTCTGGTCTCTGTCACGTCGAGGATCAGAATGACATATCCTTTTTTCTCCCCGTATCTGTCCAGAATCTGTTCCGCATGCCCCTGATAAAAATGGCTGTTCTGGCTGAATTCTCCGATCACCTCTTCACCTGCGGAATACGGCGGAAAACCGTCGATCTCTGAGAGATGTTTTCCGGCAGCATGAACGGCCAGATCCGGAAAAATATCCGCCGCCGCAGGATTGCAGCTGACGATCCGCTCATGCAGGTCGATCGCGATGACGCCGTCGCTCAGGCTGTCAAGCAGACGGCCCGAGGCCAGGCTGCTGAAATCATACACTTTTTTGCGCCAGATCAGAATCACCACGCCCGAGAGAACGAGGCCCAGCACAACGGGGGTGGGATCGTACACCGAAGTCAGCTTCAGGACATAGGAGCACAGTACCACTACCGGCAGAAAAGAAATCCCGAATATCAGCTTATACTGTCGCTCCGCCGTATAATCCGGCTTTGCGATGCACACGCGAAGCAGGGCGTACAGGGAAAGCATATAGGGGATGATCATGCTGCACAGCATAAAAATCCAGTAGCCCGGTCCATATTCCAGGCTCAGATACCCATGTCCTGACGGGGTGTACAGCCAGTCGATCCGTTTATAGTAATAAGGATGTAAATCACAGGTAAAGACAAGTCCCAGAACAAAGAGGTCAGCGATTTTCAGCAGCTTTAAAATCCCGACGGGCGGCTTTTCATAGCAGTAACTGAATATAAAATAGCAGTAACTGATCGGAATTGCCAGAGAACCTATATATTGCATCTTTACTGCCACAATGGCGGCCTCTACGGTGGGCGATGTCAGTTCAAAGAGATATCCGACGTTCTGGATCAGGGAACCCAGCAGAAAATACTGCATTAACTTCTGTTCTCTGGAGCCGTCTCCGCTCAGCAGAAGAAACAGTGCGACCGCAATCATGCCGATCCCCAGAATGCCGAGGCCTAAAAATAGATGATTCATCATGTCTTATCACCACACAAAATGGATGTTCCCTTCTTTATGCATATCATTCCACATTATGATATCAGCTCATTCCCTGTCTGTCTACACAAAAATGATCGGATTCTCAGACAAACTGATTGACTGCCGGATCATATTCATAGCCGGCAGCCTTGAGAGTATCCGTCAGTTCCTGCACATCAATCGGAAGTGCATCGGCCAGCGCGTCCAGGGATTTGTAATGGTCGCGCAGCTGTGTGTTGATAAAGCTTAAAAGTATGATCGGGTCCTTCGGGAGATTTTCGTACATGGCCTGTTCCCTCCTGCGGCAGTTTCCGCTGTATCTTTTCTATAATCAATGTACCTTATGATAAAATAACATAACAGGCGGAGAATGACAAGCGAGAGGAGAGAAAGCAGGAGGGGACCAACGATCGGGCGGGCCGTCTCTGATGTGTTCTTTACGGAGAATTGCTGTGTGGCGGAGTATGAAATGGGAAAAGCAGAATTTGAAGCGTTTGCCCGGCATTGTGGCTGGCCCGACAGATACGACTGTCTCAGAAGGGGGCGAAGCCCCCTGGAGTGAGAGCCGCTTTTTACCCTTTATCTGCCGGGAAAGCCTTCAGACGTTCCGATCTGCTACCGGGTTTTAGTTCCGTATGCGATCGAGGCCTCGACAAAACCGCGGAACAGCGGATGCGGCCTGTTCGGTCTGGATTTCAGCTCCGGATGTGCCTGTGTCGCGATAAACCAGGGGTGATCCGGGATCTCGATCATTTCGATGATGCGGCCGTCGGGGGAAGTTCCGCAGAGCTTCATTCCCTTTTCGGTCAGGGCAAAACGAAAATCGTTGTTGACTTCGTAGCGGTGTCTGTGGCGCTCCTCAATTTCGGCGGCGCCGTAGACCTGGTAAGCCTTTGAAGTCGGGTCGAGCACGCACGGATATGAGCCGAGGCGGAGTGTGCCGCCGATGTCTTCCACGCCGCTCTGATCCGGCATGAGTGCGATGACCGGGTGTGTTGTATTCGGGTCGAGCTCAACGCTGTGAGCATCGTTGAAAGAGCAGACGTGCCGGGCAAACTCGATGATGGCGACCTGCATGCCCAGGCAGAGCCCGAGGTAGGGAATCTTGTTTTCCCGGGCATATTTTGCGGCGGTGATTTTTCCTTCGACGCCGCGGGAGCCAAACCCGCCGGGAACGAGGACGCCAGAAACGCCGGAAAGCTTTTCCGCGACATTTTCATCGTTTAGCTCTTCGGAATCGACCCATTTGATGTTGACGGTGGCGCGTTCTGCAATGCCGCCGTGTTTTAATGCCTCAACGACCGAGATATAGGCGTCGTGCAGTGCAATATATTTACCGACAAGCGCGACAGTCACTTCTTTGTCTGGATGGCGGAGCGCGTCCACCATCGCCTCCCAGTCTTTTAATTCCGGATCGGGGCAGTCGAGGTGAAGGGCGTCACAGGCGACCTTGGCAAGGTTTTCCTTTTCCATGGCAAGCGGCGCTTCGTACAGATATTCTACGTCAAGATTCTGGAGGACGCTGCGGCTGGGCACATTACAGAACAGTGCAATCTTATCCTTAAGGCTCTGGTCGAGCGCATGTTCGGAGCGGCAGACGATGATATCCGGCTGAATGCCCATGCCCTGGAGTTCTTTGACACTCGCCTGTGTGGGCTTGGTTTTCAGCTCGCCGGATGCCTTGATATAAGGGATCAGCGTCACATGGATGAGGATGGCGTTTTCCCGGCCTACTTCGTGCTGAAACTGGCGGATGGCTTCCAGGAAAGGCTGGCTTTCGATGTCTCCGACCGTGCCGCCTACCTCGATAATGGCAATATGAGTGTCGTCGGAGGTAAAGTTGCGGTAAAAACGGCTTTTGATTTCATTGGTAATATGCGGTATGACCTGAACGGTTCCGCCCCCGAAATCGCCGCGGCGTTCTTTCTGCAGCACGGACCAGTACACTTTGCCCGTTGTCACGTTCGAGTTTTTTGTCAGGCTCTAGATCGGAAGAGCACACGTCTGAACTCCAGTCACCTCTCGTCATCGCG
>CANDFU010000074.1 GCA_947384095.1 uncultured Roseburia sp.
ATCGCATGGCCGGTCGGGAAAAACGTCCCGATCTCGCCGTCACACGGCGCAAAAATCTTCCCTTCTTTCGGGACAATCGCAATCCCCTGTCCCAGCGCGCCGGAGGAAAACGCTTCGTCTTCGACTTCCGACAATGCCTTTACTTCTCCCGTCACAGGCGCCGCAATGCTTCCGCCCTTCGCAGAACCTGCGTCTGGCTTTGTGCCCGCGTCTGCTTTTGCCGCATCCGCTTTCTTCGGCTCCTCTTTGTAGAAAATCATCTCGGAGATAAAACCGGCCGCCACGCAAGCGAGAGATACAACAATGGAAATAATCATCCCCGTCGCGCTGCCTGTCTCGGTGTTAATATAAGCCGTATAGCCAAATACGCCAAGACCTGCCATCACATACCCTGTAACGCCTGTGGCCATGAGAATGCCGCCGGCAACTGCAGAGATAATGCAGGCGCGGACAAACGGCATTTTCTTTGGAAGCACAATACCGTAAAGCGCCGGCTCCGTCACGCCTGCGATCGAAGAGATCGCCGCCGGGGCGCAGAGTGATTTTAATTTTTTGTCATTCGTCTTTACCATAATCGCAAAAACAGAACCAATCAGAACAAAAGAATGCCCGAACGAACCGACCAGTACGCGGCTGAATCCCGCCGTCATCATATCGTTGATCGCTACGGGGACAAGCGCCCAGTGCAGGCCAAACATGACGAGCACCATCCAGAATCCACCAACTGCAACTCCAAGAAGCAACGGGCTGAAATTGGCGATTGCCGTAAACATCACATTTAATCCGGTAGATGCCAGAGATGTCACCGGCCCGATGACCCAGAACGTCAGACAGATGGTAACCACGCAGGTAAGCAGCGGTACTGTGAACATTTTAATAACATCTGGTATGTATTTTTTAATCTTTTTCTCAAACCATGCCGCAAACGCAACCGCCACGATAATCGGCATAACGCTGCTGGTATAGTCGCCCGACGGCGGCATATTGACCGGAATACCGAAAATATTGGATACATCATATCCGCTGCCGTTTAAAACATACGGATAGATCAGTGAAGCGCCGATGATCATACCTTCCATTTCCGGCAGCTTAAAACGTTTTGCCGCCGTGTAACCTAAAATAACAGGCATAAAATAGAAAGACGCATCAGCAAAAGAATATAAAATATTATAAGTTCCGCCGGCGCCGTCCAAAACGCCGATAGCCGTAAAGAGCGCCAGAAAGCCTTTGACAATACCGCAGGCAGTCAGTACGCCCAGGAACGGTGTAAAAACACCTGTCACAATACTTACAAATGCGTTGAACGGGCTCATCTTTTCTTTCGGGCCATCGCCCCCATCGTCGCCCCCCGGCGCGTCCGCGATACTCTCAAGATGTCCGACCGACACCACGGTATCGTATACGTCCCCGACATGGTTTCCGATGACGACCATGTACTGTCCACCGCTCTGGATGACCGTGACGACGCCGTCCGTCTCTTTCAGAATGTCTGTGTTTGCCTTGGATTCATCTTTGAGTTTGAACCGCAGCCTGGTAATGCAGTGCGTGAGGCTGACAATATTCGACTTGCCGCCCACATTCTGGATGATGATTCTCGCTAATCCATCATACTTGCTTGCCATAACGTTTTCCTCCTCATTTTCATCTGGCTTCTCTTTATCTAAAACAGGCGTCTGCGCACAACGCCTGCTTTATTCCTCTTCTTCTCTCCGGCGCTTTGCTCCGCTGACGCGGTTGATGTGCAATGTCAGGTAGACCAGCTCATCCTCCGTCGTCTCGTGCCCGATCTTTGTCCTTACGTATTCCTTGATTTTAAGCGCGCACCCGTATTCTTCCGGGCAGTGCTTCCGGATCGTCCTGCGCATCTCCTCGTCGTCGTCCTGATATACCTCTTCCTTGATAATCCTCTGCAGAAAAAACTTCAGATGCGTGACCAGCCGTTCATAGGCCAGAGACTCCTCATCCAGTTCTCCGCCGACCGTATAGCGGATGATATTTAAGATATCCTTTATCATTCCCGGGATCGGGACGGACTGTCTCATGTCGGTATCCATCTCCGCGTTCACCAGATGCAGGGCGATAAACGCCGCCTCGTCCACCGGAAGCACAAGCCCCTTTGCCTTCTCCTTTACCATGCCAAGCGCCCTGAGCCCCACCGCATACTCTTTGGGATAAAACTTCTGAATCTCCCACAATAATGCGTTATGTACCTCGATCCCCTGCTTTTTCCGCTCGATTGCGTAATTGAGATGATCCGTCAGCGTAATGTAAATATTTTTACTCAGCTTCTTACCCAGCGTCTTTTTTGCATAATGGATGATCTCCTCCGCAAGCTGCATATGTTCATACGGAATATCGGCCACAAGCTCCATAAACCGGTTCGTACTCTCCTCGGGCAGAATAAATATTTTTTCCACCGCCGCCAGGCTGATCTCATCTCCCTGCTTTTTCTTAAATCCGATACCCCTTCCCATGACGACAACTTCCTTGCCTCTCTGGTCCACCGAACTGACAATATTATTGTTTATAATTTTCAGAATTTTCATGAGTGGTGTCTGCTCCTCATTTATGAATTGAGATCCGGAGAACAAAGTGGGCAGGCCCACTTCACCCCCTGCCCCTTCAATCTTGAGGGGCTTACACACTTTGCCGCGCCGGAGCGCGGTTACGTCAACAGCCATATTCCCCGGACGCGACGTACGCATCCCCCGGAGGCTTTTTCTTTCATAAGGAAATTCAGACACTTTAGCGTTTCACAGCAACAATGTATTTCTTATGAAAGAGCAAAGAATCCGGAACACCGGGAACCCTACGCCTGCGGCGGGCCGCTTCCGCGATGCAGCACGGTCCTGCCTGGACAATAAAAAAAACTGAAATCACACCAGACAGCACGCCGACATATCAGATATGCCTGCTGCTCTTCGGTATCATCCAGTTTTGCCTAATGAAAGTAACAACCCAGTGAACAAATTATTTATTTATGGGTAAATTATAATATATTATTTTTTTTAAGTCAACAATAATATACTTTTTTGTTAACTCAATACATATTCCACATTCGTTTTTTGTCTATTTAAACCAAAATCAAAAGAAACGTAAAATTTATTCAATTATCAACAGCCTCGACACTTAAATCTACAAAACTCTTTTCAACTTTTCTCAATCCTTATTGTCTGCAGCACAAAAAAGGGATTGTGAAAAGAGATGATTGAAAAAGAGCAATATTACTACTATAATAAGATAGACATGAAAAGAACTTGTACTGAAAGAGAAAGGAATGAGATACAATGAATGAAATTATTGCCAGCGCACCGGAAACGATCCCATCAGCGGAGGTTCAGAATCTATCTGACTATCTGAATAAAATTTCTACAAAACAACCCGAATTGCATCTGTCTGTCCTGCCTGGTATTGTCAGAGATTGTGCGTCTGTCTTTTGGGAATTTAAGAAAATGAAGATAGACCATTCACAATTTAATAAAAAGTGTAAAATTATAGATGATTACCTTTCAATACAGGCAGAAAATCAGAGAATGGACATGAAATTTCGTAACGCGCAGAAAATGCAGGAAATCGAAGCAAACAGAACCATCGAGTTAGAAAAAATCAACACCTATAAAATAACAAAGCTGGCGGAACTCGAAGTACAACGAGAAATATCCATTACAGATATAGAGCATAATACTCAAAGAACATTGGAGCAGATATGGAGCAATGAAAGAGTGCGGTTAGCGGAAATAAAAGCAGATTACGAGAAAAAGAAAAGAGATCAGGAGATTGATTTATACAAGTTTAAAGAAAATCTGAAAAAGGACTCCAGGGAATTTGACATGAAATTCGAAGCAGCTAAACGCGAGCAGGCAGACCGTCATGATATTATAAAAGAGTTACAAAAAATGTGTCATTTTCTTAATAAAAAGATTGTAAAAGGAAGGGCGACAGCTGAAGAGAGAGATTACTGCAGATACTTAATGGATCTACAGATCAAAGCATTTGAAAGCGGATTTAGTTTTACGCAATCTTTATGTAAGATATGTATGGGGGAAGACGACGATTGAATACAATAATAAATACTTTATGGGACAAAATCCTGCATATTTACGAAATGCTACATTCCATTGAAATCACATCAAATTCTATTGCCAATTTTGCCATAAAAACAGGAATTTTGCTGATTATCTTTATAATCATAAAAACAATATTAAAAAACATTTTCAGACCACACAGACAATCTGTCCCGGCCAGGCAATCTGTCCCGGTCAGGCAATCTGCGCCGCCTGCCCAAAACCGATACACCAAAAGCACAAGGACAATAGAAGAATGTATTTCGAACGAAGATTTAAAATTCCAGATGGCCAAAACGGAAGAAGAAATCCTGATTGCAATACAGAAAAATAAACAGGAAATTAAAAATACACTCAGAAAAGCAAATCAGACAGTCGACGTTTCCTGGCTGGATTCATGTGATAAAATTTTAAGAATATCAAACACACTGGATAATAATCTGGCTTATTACAGACGCAGAAACCTGGAGATATCCAAATTCCAATATTATGCAAATTTGCATTTCAGATCTATGGTTGCCGCTGATATCGTACATTCTGAATATGAAAAGGTAGACAGAAGCTTTAAAGAAATGAATAACTTTATCGTCAGGATGAAATCAAATCCAGAATTCCGAGGGAACTATAAAACCCAGGTGCATGGACAAAAGGATCAGATAAAACTAATCAGAGGTTCTTATTTAGACCGGGTACATAATATGAATCATGAGACTGAAATTCTGCGTGATAAAATTGGTTCAGAATGCGGAGAAAGAGGTAAAAAATGGTGGATTGAACGAACGCGCTATAAAAATGGAATGCAAAAATATAGATAGAGTCGTATCGTCCGGTCCTCACACAGACTGAATAAACTGTAAAGAAAAGCAAAACAGCACTGGAAATTGAAAGCCCCAGTGCTGTTTCTGATAAGAGGGTTATTTTAAAAAACACCTTCAATAAGGATTTTGGAACAATCTACGTACACGCTTTTCAGGCAATCCATATTCAATTTATCACCTCAATCTGGCACATCCGCATCGTCTCAAGCGCGGCGCGATGACTCTCCGGCGCCACGCCGGCACAGCAGGACGCAAGAACTCTGATCGGCGTCTCCGGCAGATACGCTTTTAGCAGAAGCGCATTGGACACCACACAGATATCTGTGCAAAGCCCCAGAAGTGTCAGCCCGACCGGTTCCTCCTTCGCGATCGCACGAATTTTTTCCGCCAGAAGCAGGGAACCGAATCCCGGTTTATCGATCACTTCCGCCTCCCCAAGCGCCTCCGCGATTTCGGGGCAAAGCTGCCACCCCGCCGTTCCTCTGATACAGTGCGGGACGGGAAGCCGCCTCCCCTCCTGCGTATTTTTATAATCCGGCCCGTGGGTGTCCCTCGTGGCGAACACATCCCCCGCCGGATATTTTCTGATCTCGTCCGCCACGAAATGGACGATCGCCTGCGCCTCCTCTGTGCCCAGCGCCCCGTCAATAAAATCATTCTGCATATCGATCACAACCAGTAATTCTCTCATATTTCCCTCATTTCTGCTTTGTTTCCGGCGCAGCGCCCAGCACTCTCTCGAGCACCTCCGTCACTTTTTTTACCGGTATGATTTTCAGTTTCTCTTTCACCTCTTCCGCAACATCGTCCAGATCATCCACATTCTCCTCCGGAATGAACACCCTGGAGATCCCGGCGCGCTCGGCGGCCATCAGCTTTTCGGGCAGTCCGCCGATGGGCATGACGGTCCCGCGCAGCGATACTTCACCCGTCATGGCATAAGAGGGGCTGACTGCCTTATCCGTCACAAGAGAGGCAAGCGCCGTCGTCAGCGTGATTCCGGCCGAGGGTCCGTCTTTTGGCACCGCCCCGGACGGTACATGGATATGCAGGTCGTACTCATCCCAGTCCGCCGTTTCCTTCGGATAGAGCTTTCGGACCAGACTCACCGCAATCTGTGCCGACTCTTTCATCACATCGCCGAGCTGTCCTGTAATCCTTATCTTGCCGCTCCCATCGTATAACAATGTCTCGATAAAAAGGATGTCTCCGCCCGCCTGTGTCCATGCCAGACCGGTGACGATTCCCGGCCTCTTTTCCTCAAGAATCCCCTCATGACGGATGGGCTTACGGTCAAGATATTTCTGCAGTTTTTTCGGACTTACGGTCAGATGCTTTTTCTCTCCCTTTACCAGCCTGACTGCAGCATAGCGGCACAGCGTATCCATTCTCTTTTTCAGTCCCCTGACACCCGACTCCATTGTATAATCGCGGATAACACAATGAAGCGCTTCGTCCGTAATCTTTAAATTGGAAGCCTTAATTCCCATTTTTTTCATCGCCTCCGGCAGGAGATGGCGCCTGGCAATCTGAAACTTTTCCAGCGGCGTATAGCCGGGAAACTGGATGACTTCCATCCGGTTTAACAGCGGTTCCGGTATCGTGTCCGTACTGTTGGCCGTGCACACGAACAACACGTCGGACAAATCATAAGGCACGTTCATATAGTGGTCCGTAAACGTATTGTTCTGCTCGGGATCTAAAACCTCCAGCAGCGCGCTCGCCGGATCACCGCTGTAGTCTTTTGAAAGCTTATCAACCTCATCCAGCACCATGACCGGATTGGAAACGCCGCTCTGCTTCATCCCTTCCATGATTCGTCCCGGCATGGCCCCGATATACGTCCGTCTGTGCCCGCGGATCTCCGCTTCGTCCCGGACGCCGCCCAGGCTGACCCTGACATACCTGCGCCCGAGCGCCTTTGCAATACTCTTTCCGATACTGGTTTTCCCGGTTCCCGGCGCGCCGACGAACAGCAATATGGAACCCGACTGCTCTCTGCGCAGCGCCATCACCGCCATCTGCTCGACAATCCTTTTTTTTACTTTGACAAGACCGTAATGATCCTCGTCGAGAATCTCTTCCGCCTTCTTCAAGTCAATCGCGGTCACTTCCTCTTTCTTCCACGAAAGCGTCGTCATAAAATCGAGATAGTCATAGAGCATGCCGTACTCATGCCCGTCTTTTCCCTCCTGCTTCATCCGGTTTAAGATCTTTTGCGCCTCCTTTAACGCCGTCTCATTCATTCCCGCTTCCTTCATTTTTGTCTCAAACCGTCTCACATCCGAAATGTTTTCCGGGTGCATCTCATCCAGCTTTCCCTGCAGAAAATCAATCTGTTTTTTGATGGCGTCTTCGCGGTAAACCTGTTCGTGGGAAGCTTTCTGCGCGCTCTCCGCCTCCTGACGCACCAGCGCCACTTCCACAAATTCATAAATCGCACGCTCCATCCGCTCGGCACGCTCGGCACGCGAATCCGTCTTTACAATCTCATATCGCTCCTTGTCCGTCAGATCCAGATAAGCAGACAGGGCACAGACCATCTCCGACATGTTTTTCCAATGCAGGATATAGCCCCGCGCCCAGATGCCCCACTGGTAATTCTGCGCAAATGCCAGCAGGCTGTTTTTCATCCGGTCAAACCGCTCCTTTTCCTCTGCCTCCGCGAGATCTTCCGTCTCCGCAAGCGGTTCGGCCGTCGCAGAAATTCCTTCCTCGCTCACGCTGATCTCCGAGACCCGGACCCGGCCTGTGACATGGATACT
>CANDFU010000075.1 GCA_947384095.1 uncultured Roseburia sp.
CTCGTCGTGCGCCCAGTGCATGTAATACGCGATAAACGCCGCTTCCTCATAGATTTTATCCGCCGGATATACTTCTATAGACCGGCTTCCATAAAATTTATGGGAGCGGTAAGCTCCTGCCCGCAGTGCGGGCAGATTGTTTTGTAGTGCGGGCTTTCCATCGTATTGATGCGCTGGTAGAGGTCCTGCAGATAGGCGAGATCCATTGTGTAGAGCCGCTCGATAATCCGTGTGTCCACGCCCTGGAGCGAGCCCAGGCTGGTGATAACGCGCGCGAGCAGGATGATGGTAAGATACCCCGGATTCTGCTGGACTCTCGGGTCTTTTAAAGGCAAAATCTCATCCCCTGCGTTTGCCAGGCGCATGGTACCTTCTTTGTGCAGAATGCCGTCTTTGTCGAGATATCCCCGGGGCAGCACAAAGTTATATTCTGTCTGAAATGCCATTGTTCCTTTCCTTTCCGTCAGGATTCTCTCGTCATTCCTTCGTGGGCGACTTCAAGCGTTTCCACTGCGACTTCCGACGAGGTTGCGTTAAAATCCGGGCCGGTGTATTTGACCGGCCAGGCGTTGATGACGCGCCAGGATGCGACGGCGCTTTCTGTCGCGTCCAGCAGTGTGATGGTGATGGTTTTGCGCTCGACTTCCCCGGTAACTCCGGCGTCCAGCCATTCATAGAGGGCCATGGAGTCTGCAAGTCCTTTTTTGAGCGTGATGTTTCCGTATTTTTTCAGTCCCGGGATTTTCATCGGTGTCTGGACCATATCCCCCTCCCGGTATTCCATAACGTCGATCGATGCGTCGAACCCCGTGACTTCCGAAAAACCACCCGCCGTGATTCCGTCGATCTCGACTTTGTATCTGAATTTTCCATATGGATAAGTCGCCATTGTATATCACTCCTTTTTCGTCTGTCAGTTCAAATCGCTCGTTTTCTGCGAAATCCGGAAGATGACAAATTCCGCCGGTTTTACGGGGGCGACGCCGATTACGCAGATCAGACGTCCATTGTCAATATCATCCTGGCTCATCGTATCGTGTCCGATATTGACGAAAAACGCTTCGGCCGGCGAGGTCCCTGCGAGGGAGCCGTCGCGCCACATTCCCGTCAGAAACACTTCAATGGTCCGTTTGACGCGCACCCAGAGCATTTCGTCGTTTGGCTCAAACACGGCCCAGTTTGTATTTGCCTTAATGGATTCCTCGATGAAAATAAACAGTCTGCGGACGTTGACATATTTCCAGCCCGGGTTGCTCGTGGCCGTGCGGGCGCCCCAGACGCGGATCCCCATTCCGGGGAAGGAGCGGATCAGATTTACGCCTTTGGGGTTTAAGATATCCTGTTCCCCTTTGTTAAACTGGGAATCCAGGCCGACGCAGGCGCGCACGACTTCATTGGCCGGAGCCTTGTGGACGCCTCTCGTGTTATCGCTTCTGGCGTAGATTCCAAGGATGGAACCGGACGGCGGGATTGCGATATTGCGTTTGTCGAGCGGGTCGAAGACGGTGAGCCACGGGTGGTAGAGAGCGGCATAGCTGGAGTCAAAAATCTCTCTGTGCGCCGTCACATCGTCAATTTTTTTTGCATCCCTGGGGATGTCCAGCACGGCAAAGCGGCTCGCCGTGTTTTCACAGTGCGCTGTCAGCATGAGCTGTACGTTTGGGTCGGTCACGCCGGGAACCGCCATAATCGAAACGTTGTCATTGTCTAAAAATGCCTGTATCCCGCTCCTCTTTCCGGCCCCGCTGTCCGTGCCGATAAATTCGGCTGCGGAGAGCGTAGTAACGCTTCCGTTGGTACCGCCGCTTAAGGTTACGGAAAGGACGGCCTTTTGTGTATCCTGGCCAGCCAGAATCAGAAACGGCGGCAGGATTTCCACGGTTTCGGGTGCCTTGTATGACACAGCGACCATCTCTGACTTTGCGAGTTTTTTCTCGATGTAGGAGGGGGCCCCGATGTTGAAAGAAACATTTTCGTAGAGCTCCACCTGGTCGTCAACCCTTATTTCCATGTTAAATTCACAGGTCGAAATCACCTTTGTGGGCAGCAGTTCTCTGTCGACGACGCTTTCGTCGTATTCTGTGACAAATTCGATGATGTTGTCCTGGCATTTTATGATTTTGTTGTAGCTGACTGACGTTTTGTCGGAATACATTACGATATCGCCTGACTGAAAACCGGCCGCGTTTTTTACGTGATATCGCTTTCCGTCCGCCGTCTCTGAGAGCTCCAGAATCTGTGTTTTTGCCTTGCCCGACGGCGTGATGACGATATTGATGTTGTTGCCCCAGACGCCGGGATTTTTTGCGGTCACCGTGAGCGCCGGGGCGTCCGCGGGAACCGTTCCGACGGCGCATTTTGCGTCGCCTGGCGCCACCCGCGCGATGAAGGCGCGCGAGCCTCCGTTGATAAAAAAGTGCTCCACGGCGTAGGCCAGATAGCGGTATGTCCCAAATTCATTTTCCGAGAGATATCCGCCGTATTTTCGTTTAAAATCCGCAAAATTTGTGACGAGCTGCGGGACACCTTCGACGGGCCCGCGTTCCGCGAGACCGATGAACCCGGCCGTGCTGGTCCCGACGCCTTCCATCGGTTTTCCGCCGGACTCAAATTCTTCCACATAAACACCTGGTGATAAATATTCTGCCATATGCTGCCGGTTTCAACGGTTTCTGAAACCGGATTCCCTCCCTTTTTTTTATTCGACAAAATTCTACCAGAAGGCACTTAACAGATTCTTAACAGATAAAAACGGAAAAAGGACAAAAAAATAGCCGGAACCCGGCTGTTTTTGCGGGGTTCCGGCGTCTGAAAGCCTTTTTGGGACTGTGGCCGTTCCGGCGTCTGAAGAAAATTTTATCCGGACGGAAGATTTTAATGACCGGATTTAAGGAGCTCCGGGAGATTCAGGAGCAGATCCTTGTAGATGCGGGACTGGATATCATCGTCAAAACGGTACTGATCGCTTTCCTTTTTATTATTCGCCGACTGCTTTATTTGTCAGCATCGTATAGTTCAGTTTTGCCATATTGACACCGCCCATATGGGTCTCTTTTTCGCCCAGGCGCAGTACCTTGTTCTGCCCCTTTGCCGCAGGGAGCCATTCTGTCAGTCCGCCGCCGTTGGGGCTTCCGGTTTTTGCGAAGTTTGTAAGGTAAAGACTCATCTGACGGCTCAGGTCGTAGTCTTTTTCTTCCATCGGCCGCCAGCAGTTTTTCAATGTCCCGAACCAGTACCAGAGATCGCTGCTGTGCCATGCGCCATTTTTGTCCCCTGGAAGCATCCGGTCGAAAAACCATGCGTAGCTTTTCTGCTTTCCCTGCTGTTCCTGCATCTTACACCAGTCCCGCGCCATTTTAAAAACAAACGGCGGTACGATATCGTGGCTGGTGGAACCCATGAGATACGGGATATTTTTCTGTTCCCCGTTTAAAGCAGCTTCAAGGGCACTTTTTGGGAGGAGGACGCCGTCTATGCATGGGCCGGTCATCTGGGCCATTTTGGACTGTTCTGCCTTCGCATCCTGCCATGCCCGAAAGAGCTTTTCCGGCGCGAGCCGACGGAAGTCGGCAAGCGTCGCACAACCGGAGCGTTCCATTACGTTCTGCCAGAACGGTTCCTGTTTTTCGGCGGGGGAAGAAAGGTCGAACATTTTACTGACGCCGCCTCCGCTGCTCATGACGGCCTTTGAAAACAGACCGTCAGTCAGCGGGCTGACACACAGCGACTGGACGCTCATGGCCCCGGCACTCTGTCCCATGATTGTGATATTGCGCGGGTCTCCGCCAAACGCTGCGATATTTTTACCGACCCACTGCAGCGCGGCGATCTGGTCGTATAATCCGTAATTTCCGCTGTGTCCGGCTTCTTTGTGTAGTTCCGGAAGACACAGAAATCCCATCGGGCCCAGGCGGTAATTGATCGTTACGGCGATGACTCCCTGCGTGGGCCAGACCGGTCCGTCAAAATGCTTTTCATGGCCGCATCCGCCGGTAAACCCTCCGCCGTGGATGTAAAACAGAACCGGAAGACGGCTTTCCGGCACGGCGTCCGCCGGGGTCCAGATATTTAAGAACAGACAGTCCTCGTCATAAGTGTAGTGTTCGCCTTTGCGGAATTCATTGTAATAAAATGCTTTTTCCGGCATATCCGCCTCATTGTAAAATGCCCTTGGCTGATAGCAGCAGGCTTTGTATTCCGTGGCGTCATAAACGCCGTCCCAGTGTGTCGTTACCTGCGGATACTCCCACCGCCCTGCCGTTGCATAGCGGATTCCGCGGAATGAAATGATTTCCGGATTCTGACAGGCGTTTCCCTGTATCCTGCCGCAGGGTGTTTCAATCTGCATTTCCATCTGATATTCTCCTTTATTTTGCATGTCTCGTTTCCAGTTCTTCGTGAATTTTTACGCTTTCTTCTTTTTTCAGATTAAAAATCAGGCCAAGCCCCACGCAGATCAGGATGCAGGCGATCAGCGGAACCGCTGTCACCAGATAACGGATGCGTCCTGCAACCTCTGCCGTCTGTTCGTTGACTCCGGATACATAGCCGATAAATCCCAGGGAATAGCTTGCAAAAGCCGATGCCAGAGCACTTCCGATTTTGCGTGAAAACGTGTAGATGGAGTAGATGGAGCCGTTGGCACGCTGTCCGAATTTATATTCGTGGTACTCGATGCAGTCGGAGACGATTGCCCAGCAGTTGAGCGCGTAGCACATCGGGCCGACGACGGCGACGGCATTGATCACCAGATAGATCCACGGATTTTGAATCGGTACGAAAAACAAAATACCGCTGATTATACAGCCCAGAAGACAGGGATAGAGGACGGAACCTACTTTCCCGAACCTGCGCACCAGTTTTGGGATAAACGGGAAGATCAGCAGCATCAGCGGCATTGTAATCAGTGATGCAAATGTAATGATGCTCGTGTCGTGATAATATTCTTTAAACATGTAAGATGCGATCTGCCCAAATCCGGTGTTGTAAAACAGAAAACCGACCGCGGCCACCATACAGCCGATCAGAGGACGGTTGTGCAGACAGTTTGCCAGGACTTCGCTGTATTTATACTCGTCTTTTTTCACTTCGTAGTGAATACGTTCCGTGCTGCCTGCGAGCAGAATCGTGTATGCAAGGATACTGCCGAGTCCAAAAACAATTGCGATGACGAAAAATGCCATGGGAACCGGATTGGTGTTTTTGTCATAAATAAACTGCGGTACGAGTGAAAGCAGGATACCGACGATGGCGCCGCCGAAAGAACGCGCGCGCGATAATTTTGCATTTTCCACCGGGTCGGATGTGATGACGGTCGCCAGAGAACCGTACGGCATCGAAGCCCCGGTATAACACATGCCGTAGGCAATATACGCAAAGCAGACCCATGCATGTTTCCAGAAACCGGCGAATCCCGAGACGTTTGTGAAACACAGCACGCCGCTTAAGGCCAGAGGCAGCATAAACAGCTTTATGTATGGTTTAAACCGGTCCCCGCTCTTTCCAAGTATATGGCGGTCTGGGATCGAACCGATCAGCGGATCGTTGATCGCGTCCCAGATTCTCGCTATCAGGAACAGTGTCCCCATAAAATAGGTGCTGATTCCGAGTACATAGGTACAGAATACCAGGAAATAGGCGTCGACATACAGATTGACAAAGCTTCCTCCCACATCGCCGAACAGATAACAGATCTGATCTTTCACCCCAAATTTTTTTTGTGTTGTTACCATTTTTCCCCCTTCTGACAATTTGCACAAAAAGTGTATTGTCTTAAAATATTTTTTGTGTTATTTTAAGTTTAATAAATTTGAATTGCATTGAAAATATTGATTTCGTCATTTTATATTGTGATTCTGGCATTTGAAAGGGAAGATTATTTCTTCCGGGAGGCGGCGATGAAAAGCGATCGTATCCATATTGATGAGAAGGATTATCTGCAGTATCAACAGATCTTTTTTTCACTTCCCAGAGAGAAGCAGAATGAGATCCGACAGTTTCTGTCAGAGGATTATAAGGCGCGGGGTGTATTCAACTTTTACCAGGAGCTTAAAATGAGATCACGGTTTGTGGATGCCCAGCGGGATATCAGTCGGCAGAGTGATACGCTGCAGCTTCACAGCCACTCTTTTTATGAGCTGTTGTATTGTTGTTCCGGCAATTTGGAATATCTTCTGGGAACAGAGCGTTATCAGATCGAAAAAGGCGATATTATTATGATTCCGCCCGGCCTCAGTCATCGGCCACTTTTTACAGGGAAAATGAACAATGAGTATTATGAGCGCATTGTGATCTGGATCAGCACGGATTTTGCCGGTTCCTGTAAGAGCCTCTGGCCCGATCTTTCTATAAGCGAATCTCTGGATTCCGACAGAATCTATTCGCCGAAAGGTCATGTCCTGCATACCGGGAAGGGACAGTGGGAGTTTCTTTCCGAATATTTTACACGCATTTATATGGAAGCTGTCCGCCAGAGCAGAGCGTGTGAAAGTGTCCTGTGTGGAAATGCGCTCGCACTGATGGGACTGCTCTCACGGGCAGTGTCGGGGGAGATACAGACGATAACAGAAAAAGAAGATCTGCTGGATGATGTTGTCCGCTTCATTGAAAAGCATATGGATGAAAAGATCACGCTGGAGGATACGGCGCATCATTTTTATATCAGTCAGAGCAAGCTCAGCAAGCTGTTTCGCAGCCGTATGGATATCAGTTTCTATCAGTTTGTCACACAGCGCCGTCTCATTGCCGCCAAGCTTCTGATTGAGAGGGGGACGCCTTTAAACCAGATCGGGGAGCAGGTCGGTTTCTGCGACTATGCGGCATTTTACCGCGCTTTCAGACGAGAATACCGCCTCTCCCCGATTCAGTATAAAAACCTGGTCTGCCAGAAATAAAACGATGTATTTTTAGAATGGGCTTTTCATTTCCTGACGCAGCGAAATGGTTACTTTTTCCACCGATAAACCACTTGCTCCGAAATAGAGCCTGATATAGTGGCTGTTTCCGAAAATCATGCCGAGATCTCTTGTCTCTGTAATTTCTGCGCCTTTTGTGCCGCGGACGCTGACGGTCGTTTTCAGTATGTTGTCGTAGAAAACGGATACAGGGAGCTGCGCCAGTTCTCCGAGCGCTGATTTCATGGTAAATGAAATATCATAAAGTCCCGGTCTGGGCATACGGATGCCGAACACAATGCTGCTGTCTTTGCTGGTATTCCAGTCTTTGCCGGAAATTGTGACGGTATCCGTCGCCTCGTCCGCCGTATAATAGATCAGGTCTTCCGGAGAAAAACCGTCGTCTCCGGAGGCTTTCCGGTCATTTAATTCTTCATCGCCGATCATTTCCATCTCGTAGAGCATGGCGGGGCTTTTTAAAATAAAGCCAAGGATATTGACCGCGTTTCGCTGCAGCATGGCCCGACTGACTGTGCCGGCGGAGAGGGCCTCTGCGACGTTATCCTGGGCGGGGTCTGCGGCGTCCGTACAGACCATGAACAAATCGTTTTGCGCCGCGATCATCACGGAGCGGTTTGTTACATCACCCGGTTCTCCTTCCGTATTTCCGGCGGCCCACCAGTCGGTCATGACGATGCCGGAAAATCCCCATTCTTTTCTGAGAACCGTTGTTAAAAGGTCATAGTTG
>CANDFU010000076.1 GCA_947384095.1 uncultured Roseburia sp.
GACATTGTCGGAAATGCCGAGCATCTGTTCCATCTGGTGATGTAAGGCCAGGTCGAGTGAACTGACCTGCATTACGGCTGAAATATCTTTTTCGATGATTTCGGAAAACTGCTTTCTTCCGCTCTGCAGCCTCCGGTAGATAGAACCTAATTCGGGGACTTTTGAATAGTCCGTTTCCTGCAGCCGCGCGACTGCATCGATCATTTTCATTTTCTTTTTCCCCAATCCCATTTGTGCCTCCTTTGCCCGTTTCTTTTGTAATTTCCGGGCGGACTGATATAATATGTACCATTATAGTCCAATTTATAATTTTACAATTTCTTTGTCAATATCTTTTTGGAAAAATATACTTGTGGATTTCCGGAATGCTCTCTGTTAGAATGCATCCATAACATAAATGAAACAATTACGAAACAATTTTGTAACAAATTTATTCGAAAGATTATGGAGGATTTTGTCAGATGAAAAAGAGAATGATTCTTGTGCGGATGATGCTTGCAGGCTGTATCTTACTCGGCAGTATGGGGACGGTTTCCGTGGAGGCGTCGCGAAAGAGTGCGGAAGGTCTGCCGTTGGCAGGGGTTTCCGGAAAGCTGCTGGAGCTGGCGGATGCGGATCGTATTGAAAAGATTGAAAAAAATGATGCAGGTCATGCGGACGTTGCTTTCAATGAGATTCCGAAAACCGCATCGGAGTATGAAGATATCGCGATTGCGCAGGTCAGTCATTATGTCAATGTACGTTCGGAACCGAATACGGAAAGCGAAGTGCTCGGAAAGCTTTACAATAATTCTGCGGCCACAATTTTAGAGACGACAGAAAACGGCTGGTATCGGATCCGGTCCGGAAGTGTGGAGGGGTATGTCAAGGCGGAATATGTGGTTGTGGGAAATGAGGAGCTGGCGCGGTCGGTCGGCACTCGTTATGCGACAGTCACGACGATGACGCTTTTTGTCAGGAAGGAACCGACCACAGAGGCGAAGGTGCTCACGATGCTGCCGGAGGGCGATGATCTGGTGGTTCTGGATGAGTCCGACGAAGGCTGGGTCAAAGTCTCGACGGTGGAAGGAGACGGGTTTGTTTCGCGTGATTTTGTGACGCTTTCGACGGAATATGTGGAGGCAGAGTCGAGAGAGGAAGAGCAGGCGCGCCTCGCGGCGGAAGAGGCGGAGCGGCGCGCGGCTGCAGCTGCGGCGGAAGAGGCAAGACGCGCCAGAGAGGCTAAGGAGGCAGCGCGCGCGGCTTCTTCCGGAAGGAGCCAGAAGAGCGGAAGCAGTGGAAACTCCGGCGGAAGCGGCCATGCCGGAAGTTCTGCGGGGACAGGGGCGTCGCATGCAGGTTCCTCCAACGGGCAGGCGGTTGTGGATTATGCGAAGCAGTTTGTCGGCAATCCATATGTGTATGGAGGAACGAGCCTTACGGACGGGGCAGACTGTTCCGGGTTTGTCATGAGCGTCTACGCGGCGTTTGGCATCAGCCTGCCCCGCAATTCAGCGGAGCAGCGCAAGGCCGGATATGAAGTCAGCCTGTCCGAGGCCCGCCCCGGCGACATCGTCTGCTACAGCGGCCATGTCGGCATTTATGCGGGGAACAATACGTTACTGCACGCGAGCAATGAGCGTACCGGGATTACATATACATCTCCGGTGACGTATCGTCCGGTGCTGGCGGTCCGGAGGATTTTTTAAGGCAGGTTCAGGGCCATATTTCTAAAACCCTGAGGGGAGTATATTAAAAAATGGTTCAAATGTCCCAAAACGTACCAAATTAGAGATTGACTTTTTTGTGTCAATATGCTAAATTGAGATTGTTAAAGAGCTTCCACTTTAACAATAATCGTTTGGAAAGGGATGTGAGTTTATGAAAGAGAACAGGAAGAGGTTGCTCAAGAGAGTTGTGAGCTTCGCGCTCGCGCTCGTCATGATGGCCAGCGCATTTGCTGTGAGCGTGCCGGATGAGGTACAGGCTGCCGGGAAAGAGTTCAAGATGAAGAACAACAAGGCGACTGTAAAGATTTACGACAAAGAGGCGAATGCAGGGCTTACGCAGGACGGGGAGATTGTCGCTACCGGAAAGGTTATCTGGATTAAGTACAAGGCGCCGAAAGACGGATATCTTAAGATCTCAGCAGCCGAGAGCACAAAGGCTAATTTCTCGCTTGGCGAGTGGCAGCTGTGTAATAAGAGCAAAAAAGCGCTTAGCCCGATTACTGTTTACAGAACGGACAAGACAGATGTCTATTACAAGACCGATTATTTCGGCGTTAAGAAAGACGCGACATATTATCTCGGAGTTCTGGCATGCACGGGAGTAAAAATCAAGGCTCAGTTTACGTCATGCACGGACAAGAGCGGCACAAAGAAAGCAAAGTCTCTGAATCTGAAGCAGAAGACAGAAGTAAAAGGCGTTGTTAAGGCCGGTACGACAAATTCACACTGGTATAAGTTCACAACGACGAAGAATCAGCCTCTTAAAATCACGATCAAGCCCTGGATGACAGGTGATCTTACGGTCAAAGTTACCGGTCCTGGCGTCTATCCTTCAACATCATTAGTTAAGAGCACGAACTGGGGCGAGTCTTTTGTAATCAGCACAAAAAATAATTCTGTAAGAGCTGGTACATATTACGTAGAGGTTAAGCCGAGTTCAAAGTCGAGTACTGGTATGTACAAGATTAAGTGGAACTAAGCAGGATTTAAAACGAATTGAAAAATGATATAGGTCAACGGACAGTGACGTCTGCTGGCCTATATTTTTGTTTGTTTCTTTATAGGAAATTACGTTCCAAGAACTTTTCCGGGTCGTAAAACTGTGTTATACTGACGGCAGGATGTCGGCAACAGAGTGGATATTTTTGCGGATTTTCATATTTTTATCTGAAATGTATCATGATATATAGGAAAGGTCTGGCGTCTGCGAGCCGTTTCCGGCGTCCGGAAGGCCGGAACTGGAAAATTATGGAAATCCGGAGCGTAAAAAAGCGATGAATCATTTAATTCATGAAAAATCCCCTTATCTGCTTCAGCATGTGAAGAATCCGGTGGACTGGTATCCGTGGGGGCCGGAAGCATTTCGAAAAGCAGCCAGAGAAGAGAAGCCGGTATTTTTAAGTATCGGCTATTCCACCTGCCACTGGTGTCATGTCATGGCGCACGAATCTTTTGAGGATCCCGGTGTGGCGGAGTTGCTGAACCGCGATTTTGTTTCCGTTAAAGTAGACCGCGAGGAGCGGCCGGATATCGACGCGGTATATATGGCGGTCTGTCAGGCAGTGACCGGTTCCGGCGGATGGCCGCTGACGGCAGTGCTTACGCCGGAACAGGAGCCGTTTTTTGTCGGGACTTATTTTCCGAAAGATTCCAGATATGGGCAGCCCGGTCTTCTTGCTTTATTGAAGGAGATATCGGGGTTGTGGAAGGAGCAGAGGGGGAAAGCCCTGTCGGCCGGCAGACAGCTGAAGGAGGCGCTGACGGCACAGGAAACCTTGTCTGCATCCCGTCGGTCGGGACCGGAAGATATGGCGTGTCTGTTTTCGCGGGCGGTGGAAATGTTCCGGCATAGCTATGACAGCAGTTATGGGGGATTCGGGCGTGCGCCAAAGTTTCCGACGCCGCACAATTTTTTCTTTCTGCTGCGCTATGCGGATATGCAGCACGATCGGAAGGCGGGAGAAATGGCGGTATGTACTCTGCGCGCGCTGGCATGCGGTGGAATATCGGACCAGATCGGCGGTGGTTTTTCACGTTATTCAACGGATGAGAAATGGCTGATCCCGCATTTTGAAAAGATGCTCTATGACAACGCATTGCTATCAATTGCTTACCTTGAGGCGTATCAGGTCACGGGAGAGATTTTATTCCGGGAGACGGCGGTGCATACTCTGGATTATGTCCTGCGGGAGCTGACCGGACCGGAGGGCGGATTTTTCTGTGGGCAGGACGCGGACAGTGACGGTGTGGAAGGAAGGTATTATTCTTTTACGCCCGAGGAGATCTGCAGTGTTCTTGGAGCAGACGCGGGGCGCAGATTCTGCCTCGATTATGATATCGCTAAGCCGGGAAATTTTGAGGGGAAATCGGTTCCGAATCGTGTGGGCACCGGCAGCGTTCCGCGGAGATGGAGAGAGGACGGAAGCCTTCTGAAGCTTTACGAATACCGGAAGTCGCGCGCTGCGCTGCATCTGGATGATAAAGTGATTCTCTCCTGGAATGCGTGGATGATTTTTGCGCTGGCGAAAGCGGCATGCGTTCTGGGAGAGGGGACATATCTTGATGCCGCGCGCCGTGCGCATGATTTTATTGCGGCAGAGATGACGGACGAAAACGGGAGGCTTTTTCGGCGCTGGCGTGACGGGGAAGCCGCCCATATGGGGAATCTGGATGATTATGCCTTCTATGGGCTTGCCCTGCTTGAACTTTACCGGACAACGTATGAGCCGCATTTTCTGACAGAGGCTTTGGTGCGGGCAGGGCAGATCGTATCTTTTTTTGAAGACGGGGAAAACGGTGGTTTTTATCTGACGGCTGTGGATGCCGAGGCTTTGATCGTTCGGGTTAAGGAAACGTACGACGGGGCGCTTCCGTCCGGAAATGCGGCTGTAGCCCTGCTCTTTGGGCGGCTGGCGAAATACACCGGGGATATCCGCTGGCTGGAATGTTCCGACCGTCAGAATCGTTACCTTGCCGGCGCCGTAAAAGATTATCCCTGTGGACACAGCTTTGGGCTGGTTGCACTGATGGAGGGAGCATATCCCTCAGAAGAACTGGTGTGTGTCGGGAGAAAAGAGGAAGTGTTTCCCTCTCTTTTGAAATATCTGCAAAGTCATCCGGCGTTTTTTCTCTATCCGGTGGTGAAGGAGGAGAAAAATGAAAAGGAGCTGGCAGAGGCTGCGCCATTTACCGAAAGCTATCCGGTTCCGGAAAACGGCGTGATGTATTATCTCTGCAGGGATGGCGTGTGTGCGCAGCCGGAGACGGATTTTGACAGGCTTGATCTGTGACCGGCATACGGATGAATCGCAGAGAGGAGTCTGAAATGCGGCTTGCGGGCCTGTGCTAAAAATGCTTTGGCATGGAGGATGGGTATGAGTGAACAATTTATGGTAAAAAAATTGAAACATCCGGTGGACTGGACTGTGGAAGTGCCAGGGTCAAAAAGTATGACAAACCGGGCGCTTCTTCTGGCAGCCCTTTCAGGGGATACGGTGTCGCTGGACGGCGTTCTTTTTTCGGAGGACTCCCGCCATTTTCTTTCTGCACTGCAGATGCTGGGTTTTTGTGTGGAGATAAATGAGGCAAAACGGAGCGTGCGTGTGAAGGGCTGCGGTGGCATGATTCCCAAAAAAGAGGCTGAGATTAATGTGGGGAGCGCCGGGACAGCAGCGCGGTTTCTCACGGCGATGCTTGGTTTTTCCGATGGTGTCTATACGATTCGGGCGTCGGAACAGATGAAAAGGCGGCCGATGGCCCCTCTGTTTGCGCTGTTAAGGGATGCGGGGGCAGAAATAGAGTATCTGGAAAAAGAAAACTGTCTTCCGGTCCGCCTGCATGGATGCGCGCCTGAGACGAAAAAACAGTCAGAGCCGCTTCTGCTCGCGCTGGATATCAGTCAGAGCACTCAGTTTCTGAGCGCCCTGCTGCTGATTTCACCGATGATAAGGCAGGGGCTTTGCATTTCTATCACCAGTGAGAAGAAAGACGGTTCGTATATCCGCATTACCAGGAAAATGATGGAAGACTTCGGTGCAAACACGGTATTTTGCGGCCACTATTATGAAGTCCCTCCGGATACGGCGTATCACAAAGCCCACTATACCGTGGAGCCCGATATGTCCGCCGCCTGCTATTTTTATGCGGCGGCGGCTATAACAGGAGGCCGTGCGCTGGTGAAGCGGGTACATATGGATAATACACAGGGTGATCTGAAATTTCTGGACGTTTTAGAGCGGATGGGGTGTGCGGTCGGCGAGACGGAGGACGGAATCGTGGTCAGCGGACCGGAAACGGGAGAGCTGCGTGGAATTACGGCAGATATGAACGATTTTTCTGATCAGGCGCTGACGCTGGCGGCGATTGCACCGTTTGCTGCGGAAAAGGTACGGATTGAACGGATCGGCCATATCCGTCTGCAGGAATCAGACCGGATCCATGCGATCAGAGCGGAGCTTTCGCGCCTGGGAATCAGGTGTGACGAGGAAGCGGAGGCGGTGACGATTTATCCTGGAAATCCGCATGGGGGAGTTGTTTTTACATATGACGATCACAGAGTTGCAATGGCGTTTTCACTGATCGGGCTTAAGACAGACGGTATCCTGATTGACAATCCGGGATGCTGCAGGAAGACATTTGAGGATTATTTCTCGATTCTTGCGCGGCTGACATCTGCGGATTGCTGAGAAAGATCTGTTGCCGGGAAGAGGCGGACGGATATTGCCGCACACATGCCATTCATTGTATGTGTGCGGCAATATCCGTTTGTGTCTGGAAGAACGATATTTCTATGCACCGATCGGGATTTTAGAACATAAATTATAGTGGAATAAAATTCTGGAAGGAAAGTAAAGATGAGAAATTACAGGATGCCGGGTGTGATGGAAAAACCATGTGGCTGCGGCGGTGACAGCAGCTATATGGACCGCGAGTTTGTACCTGCGATGGCATACGTGCCCTGGCAATACTTTACAACGGTATATGAACCGGATAAAGCGTTAGAAATCGGGACGATTTTTCCGGAGCTTGACAAACCGTTTCTGGGAAGGGGGATGGGCAGGAGATGATGATGGTAAATCAGATGAATCAGGCGCAGCTCCTTCACTGGATTGATATGGTTAGTTTTGCGGTTGTGGATATTACCGAGTATCTGGATACGCACCCGCAGGATGAGGAAGCGCTGAAATATTTCGATCATTATATTGACCTGCGCAGGAGCGCGATGCGGGCGTATGCGGATAAATATGGCCCGCTCACGATTGACACGGCCAATCCGGGGAATTACTGGACCTGGTCGGCGCAGCCGCTGCCATGGGAAGGAGGGAACTGCTGATGTGGAATTATGAAAGAAGACTGCAGTATCCGGTGAATATAACGAGGCCGAATGCTAAGATTGCCAAGATAATTATGACACAGTACGGTGGTCCGGACGGCGAGATTTCAGCATCAATGCGCTATCTTTCACAGCGGTACAGTATGCCATACCGTAAGGTAGCCGGGCTTCTGACGGATATAGGAACAGAGGAACTTGCCCACATGGAGATGATCGCCGCAATTGTCCGGCAGCTCACAAAGGGGCTGAGCGCAGATGAGCTTGAGGCGGCGGGATTTGCTCCCTATTATGTTGACCATACGGCAGGCATCTGGCCACAGGCCGCAGGGGGAATACCTTTTAATGCCTGCGAATTTCAGTCCAAGGGGGATGCGATCACGGATCTGTTTGAAGATATGGCAGCAGACGCTACGATTGCGAAAGAACAACTTGCAACTAAATTATGATAGGACAAGCTGTTTCCCGCAGTCAAAAACTACATATCAGACGCACAAACGGCGTTTCTCTATCCCTATACAGGGAGAACAGGAACGCCGCTTTTTTTATGCCC
>CANDFU010000077.1 GCA_947384095.1 uncultured Roseburia sp.
ACCACAGTCTGACCGGCAATATGTCGGGCTGCCTGATCGGCGATTATGTGATCGGACAGAGAAAAGAGCTGCACGGGCTTCCGGAGGACGGCGCGTTTATCCGCTCCATCGTGTCGACCAATATGGCGGATGCGATTGCGGCGCACTATGGGATCGAGCTGGTGGAAGTGCTGACGGGCTTCAAATTTATCGGGCAAAAGATTCTGGAGTTTGAAAAAACCGGGAAGGGAACGTATCTCTTTGGCATGGAGGAAAGCTATGGCTGCCTGACCGGAACCTATGCGCGTGATAAGGATGCGATTGTCGCGTCGATGGCGCTGTGCGAGGCGGCTGCATACTACAAGACAAAGAATATGACTCTGTGGGATGCGATGCTGGCAATGTATGAAAAATACGGATACTATAAGGATGATGTGACTTCAATCACGTTAAAGGGCATTGAAGGGCTTGCAAAGATCCAGGAGATTATGGATACGTTGCGCAAGGATGCCCCGAAGGAGATTGGCAGCTACAAGGTAACGGCAGTGCGGGATTACAAAAAAGACACAGTCACGGATATGGCGGACGGCTCCGTGCGTCCGACCGGGCTGCCGTCTTCCAACGTACTGTATTATGAGATGACAGACGGCGCATGGGTATGTGTGAGGCCGTCGGGAACGGAACCCAAGGTAAAATTCTATCTTGGAGTAAAGGGGACGTCCATGGAAGACGCGGAAGCGAAATCAGCGGCGCTCTCCAAGGAAGTACTGGCAATGATCAATCAGATGCTGTAATGTTTATGTGATGATCGGCAGCAGCCGGGTCGAAAAGGCCCGGCTGTTGCCGATAAAAGCTTATCGGGCGGTCTGCAACCGAAAAAACAGGGATTTTCCTTGACAAAGGCAGGGAAAACAAGTATATATAGGAGGTAGGTGTTTTCAGAAGAGACCTTAAGATTCTTTATTTTAAAAATCCACAGGAGGAATTTAAAACATGAACAAAGCAGAACTGGTTACAGCGATGGCTGAGAGAGCAGAGATCAGTAAAAAAGACGCAGAAGCTGCATTGAAGGCTTTCACGGATGTTATCGCTGAGGAATTAAAAAAAGGTGAGAAGATTCAGTTAGTCGGGTTTGGTACGTTCGAGGTATCGGAAAGAGCAGAAAGAGTCGGCAGAAATCCGCAGACACGTGAGGAGATGACGATTCCGGCATCAAAAGCTCCGAAATTTAAAGCAGGGAAAGCTTTAAAAGACATGATCAATGACTAATGTTTCATTTTCACATAGAGCTGATGTAAAGAGTGGATTCCGCCAGCTGCGGAGATCTGCTCTTTTCGTTTCACTGTAAGCTGGCGGGGTATGGAGTCAGCGGCAGTCTGGTGAAAGGATGAGAAAAAAATGAGACTGGACAAATTTTTAAAGGTATCGCGTCTGATCAAGAGACGTACCGTCGCCAACGAAGCGTGTGACGCGGGGCGGGTCCTGGTAAACGACAGACCGGCAAAGGCGTCCCTGAGCGTAAAAGTGGGAGACGTGATCGAGATCGGCTTCGGGACAAAAAGTGTGAAAGTGCGTGTGCTTGCCCTGGCGGACACGACCAAAAAAGAAGAGGCAAAAGATTTGTTTGAATATCTGGCATAAAGATGGACACCTCCCAATATAATTATTATATCATTAGAGGGAGGCCGGTGTGAAAGATAAGTCTGATCGCTTCTTTTTCGCACCCGGATTTGTGCCGGAGCCATAAATCTGAATCGCGGTCCGAAATCAGACGTTTCGGGGCGTGGTGCCTTCGCAAAATCGGCTCCGGCATGGAGGGTTTTTATGGAAGAGCGAAACGGAAGTGCGACGGCATCACATAAAGTTCTGCTGGCAAACAGGAAAAACGGTGCGTTCAGCGGTGTGGTGGATGTTCTCTCTTTTGATGTGGCGGAGATCCTGCTTGAGACAGAACTTGGAATGCTTCTGATTAAAGGACATGATCTGCATGTAAACAGGCTGAGCCTGGAAAAGGGAGAGATCGACATAGAGGGAAGGATTGACTCTCTGACTTATTCGGATGTGAAAAATGCGGGAAAACAGGCAGAGTCCTTTTTGGGAAGGCTGTTCCGCTGATGACGGTCAGTGAGACGATCGGCCAGGAAGCGGCCATTCTCTGTGCGGCGGTGCTGGCCGGGGCAGGCCTGTTTTTTCTGTACGATATCCTCCGCATTTTCCGGAGAATCATCCCGCATGGAGCGATCTGGGTTGGCGTGGAGGATTTTGTTTTCTGGCTTATCTGTACCGGAGTCGTTTTTGTGATGATCTACCGGGAGAACGACGGCATGGTGCGCGGGTTTGCGCTTGGCGGGGTTGTCCTTGGAATGCTTGCGTATCTCCTGCTGTTGAGCCGGTTTGTGGTAGGGGTCAATGTGCGGATCTTAAAAGCGGTTCTGGGTTTTGTGAAAAGAACGGGGGCTTTTTTTCTGCGGCCGTTCTGGCGTATCTGGAAAAAAACAGCGGGCTTTCTCAGAAAACAATTGAAAAAATTCTGGAAAGCGGTTAAAATAGGTCTGAGCAAGCGGTGACAGATATGTGGGGGAATTCGGGTGGCAGGTATGAGAAGACATGGAAAAAATAATAATCGGGCAGGAAAGATCTGCATCAGCATGATCCTGCTGGCGTTTATGGTCGTAATGTCGATCCAGACCGCCAGGATATATCACAAAAATCTGGAATATATGGAAAAACAGGCGGAGCTCGAGGCGGAGCTTGAGAGCGAACTTGCGAGAAAGAATGAGCTTGAGAATTATGCCGGCTATACGATGTCCCAGCAGTATGTGGAGGATATTGCCAGGAGCAAGCTGGGACTGGCTTATGGAAATGAAATTATATTTAAAGAAAAGAAATGACGTCGTGTCCCTGCGGGTATCTGCAGGGATATTTTTGTCATATGTGGGTGTGCGGGGTGAAAATGAGAAGAAGATGGATTGCGATTATGTCATTGGTTCTTGTTACTGCAGCCGTTGCCGGGCAGCCACGGTCACCCGTGGCTGCCGCAGGGGCTTTCCATATGCCGGGTGAGGGATTGCTGTCCGGAAAAACCGTACTGGAAGAGGAAGAAGAGCTTCTTCGGGATTACCAGGATTACAGGAGCAGGCTGAATCGGGTCACCGACCGGTCGGATATTGAAGAAAACGGATTCAGAATAGTAAAAGATCAGATTTTTCCGATGGAAACGAAGTGCTTCGGGCGTGTGGAGTTTATTCCGGCGATCGAGGAACGATACCACCGCCTTGTTTTCTTTTTTGCGGACGAGGACGGGGCAGTGGCAGATTATACAGACCAGATGGAGGCAAATGTCAGGAATACCGGGGCGCTTAAGCAGCCCGTGAAAGGGATATCCGCCGTCGGGTTTCAAGATCTCAACGGAGACGGGCTGACTGATATTGTATTTATCGCCAGATGCGTCAATAAAGAAGGCGCTTACGCAGACAGAGAGTACAGAATCGGGGACATCCTGTTTCAGAATGAAGCGGGGTTTTACCGCGATTACCGGATCTCCGATAAAATCAACCGGTTTGGTATGAACAGGAGTGTGGAGAGCATCATTGCCTTTGTAAGGGACGGGCAGTCCACGGAATTTCTCTATACGGCGGCCACGGAGGAGGAGCTTGTGGACAATGGGTTTGTGATCGCTGCGGAACAGTGTTATCCCAGACTGTTCGAAAAACTGGGGCGGCTTTCTGTTGTGCCTGGCAGCTATACGATGGCCAATTATGCGACGTTTATGATCTATCTTGTCAATGAGGAAGGGACGATTGTGTGGAGCTTTCAGCCGATGGGGGATTATGATAATCTCTATGCGCTAAAGGGGATTGCCTGCCGTGATATCGACGGGGATGGCATGAAGGATATTCTGGTTCTGGCACGCTACAGCACAGTCGGGGATGACAATATTCCGGTTATCGAGAGTGATTATTCCATTTATTATCAGAGGACCGGCGGATTTTATGCCGATACGAGGGTAAAGGAGTCCGTATCGTGCAGTGATAAGGATACGGTGGCGGAACTTGTAGAAAGGGCGAGGGCATACTGGGGATGGAGGTCTGCACAATGATAAAGATACTGATCGTGGATGATGAGAAACCGATCTGTGATCTGATCGATCTGAATCTGTCGGCAGCGGGATATCGCTGTCTGGCGGTACAGGACGGGCTGTCGGCGGTGGAGAGGCTTGAGAAGGAGACGTTTGACCTTATTCTGCTGGATGTCATGCTTCCCGGCGCGGACGGCTATGAGGTGATGGAGTATATCCGCCCGCTGGGGATTCCGGTTATTTTTATCACGGCAAAGCACGAGGTGCGGGACCGGGTAAAAGGTTTAAAACTTGGCGCGGATGATTATCTGGTGAAGCCTTTTGATGTGGTGGAGCTGACGGCACGTGTTGAGGCGGTTCTGCGCCGCTACAATAAAACGGACAGGCTGCTTTCCGTCGGAGATGTCGTTGTGGATGTGGAGGCGCGCAAGGTGTCGAAGGCGGGGTGTCCGGTGGAACTGACAAATAAGGAGTTTGGCCTGCTGGTTTTATTTGTAAAAAATAAAAACATCGCGTTGTTTCGGGAAATGCTCTACGAGAAGGTCTGGGGGGAAGAGTATTCGGGAGACAGCCGGACGCTGGATCTGCATGTGCAGCGTCTGCGCAAAAAGCTGGGATGGGAGAAAAAGCTGGTTGCGGTATATAAGGTAGGGTACCGCCTGGAGGTGCCGTCATGAAATTTTCGCTGAAGCTTCTGCTCTGGACGATGGTTGTAATGGCAGTTACGCTGGGAACCGGCGGTTTTTATTTTGTGAACTATGTTTTTCAGACGTCGCTGGCGCGGGAAACAGGGCAGGCGTTGGAGGAAAACAGCATTCTGATTTTTGCATTTGAGACGGCGGCGCTGAATGTGCCGGCAAAATATGATGTGCTTCCGGATCATACCGTCGAGCAGATTGCGTCGAACCTGGAAAGCAGCGGCCAGAATGCCGGACGTATGCTCAGACTTTCCGATGAGGAGAAACATACGCTTTATGTGAGCAGAGGGTTTGACACCGACGATGCGCTGCTTTATGAAACCAGTGAAAATAACCGGACATATCGTGTTTTAAAACGGGGAGATCAGTATTTCATTCAGACGGGAAGCGTTGTCGGTGCGCTTGACCGCAGGCTTTATCTGGAGACGATGAAGGATGTGTCGGGCGTTTTTGCAGAGCGGGCCATGGGATTTAAAGTCTATCGGCGCATGATGCTCCTGATGTTGTCCGCCGGGGCTGTTATCATGCATTTTATTGCTTTCTGGCTGACAAAGCCCATCCGCAATCTGGCGTATGCGACCAGGCAGATGGCGGCGGGGGATTATGGCTACCGGGCAAAAGTGGCCGGCAGGGATGAACTCGGCCAGCTTACCCGTGATTTCAACCGGATGGCGGAGGCGCTGGAGGAAAACGTAGGCCGGCTCAGGGATGAGATACAGGCGCGCGAGGAGTTTGTGGGTGCGTTCGCGCACGAACTGAAAACGCCGCTGACTTCGATTATCGGGTATGCGGATCTGCTCCGTTCGCGGAAGCTGGACGAAGAGAAACATTTTTTGTCTGCCAATTATATCTATACGGAGGGAAAGCGTCTGGAGACGATGTCAGTGCGCCTGCTCGATATTATGGTGGCAAGGCACGGTGAAGTAAAATGTAAGGCCATGGCTGCGGAGCGGATTTCGGATTCCCTGCGTGAAGTATTCCTGCTTGGCACGGATATGGAGATCCGGTATGACATTGAGAAGGCGGTCGTCTTCGCGGAGGCGGATCTGATCAGGACCGTGCTCATAAATCTGGTTGACAATGCGCGCAAGGCGTCAGACCCCGGCGGTGTAATCGAAGTGACAGGCAGCCGTGAGGAAACGGGATATCGTTTTGCGGTTCGCGACTATGGCGTCGGTATTCCGGAAGAAGAGCGGGAAAGAATCACGAAAGCATTTTACATGATTGACAAATCACGTTCCAGGAGCCGCAACGGCGCGGGACTTGGTCTGGCTCTCTGTACCGAGATCCTGGCATTGCACAGAAGCCGCCTCGAAATCGAGAGCGTGCCGGGGGAGGGAAGCCGCGTCGGCTTTGTGCTGCCGCGGGGGGAGGAGGAAACGAGTGAAAAAGACGAGAACTGATCTGGCGGTTCTGTCTGTGGCGGCGCTGACTCTGATCCTGTCCGTCTGGCTGCCGGAGGCGCTGACGGCTTATAAGGACAGGCAGATTCTGGATGAGATCAGCCTTCTCGCCGCAGAGCCGGAAGGGGCGGGCTACCGCTACAGGCTTGACAGCAATGAAAAAGTATTTATTCTCTCGCAATGTTTAAACAGTCAGGCAGTTCCGGAGAGCGAACAGAGCGCGCTGGAGCGCTACACGGGATACCAGAGCACCGGTGGGACGTATGCGTTTGTGGCGAACAGGAGGGGGCCGACGGGCGGCGAGATGACGGATGATCAGATTTATGCTGCCTTAAACGAAGGGATCGCTGCCTTAAAAGAGCTTAAGGTTCTGCCGGAAGATATAAAGGAAGTTGATTCCGCGGCTTATGACGCCTCCCTTTACTCTGCCATTGATGTGCCGGAACCGAGAAATAATGTGGCGGTCTGGAAGATCAGCCTTGCAGACAGCCAGAAAAATACCGACAAAGAAAACAGGCTCATTGACGCATATCTTGACGCGGATGACGGGAAGATTTATGAATTTTACGTCAGAACGGCGGTACGGTGGGAGGAAATGGATGCCGACGCACTGCTCGCCGCATGGAGCGGTTATATGGGGCTCGCCGGAGGAGAGGTTTATGAGACGAAAAATCCGCTTCTGGAGACAACCCCTTATTATAAAAAATATGTGTTTCCCGGGATGGGGGAGGAAGAAACGATCGTCACGGTCGGGTTTTATGAAGGAATCAATGAACTTTTTTTAAAAATTTCAAAATGATACAACTTTGATGCAAAAATGATGATCTTTTGATGCAGGCAGCGCGTATGCTCATGACTGAGAGACAAAAGAGGCTGGCAGTGCGAGAGGGATGTTATTTTATGCGGAGAAGAACGAAAGAGACAAAAAGGCGGTGGATGCCGACGGCAGGGATTTTATTGTCCATGTGTATCTGCGTGGGATCTGTTTTTATGGCAAGCCAGGTGAAGGCGTCGCCGGAACATATCAAGAACGGCGGACACGGGCTTTCTGCCGGAATGAAGACAAAAGGGCAGGTGGCGGGTACAGTGGCGGCGGGACGAAAGATTACGTTCCCGGAAAAGGTTCTGTATCTGACGTTTGACGACGGCCCTTCCGGGGAGACGACGGAAGCGATTCTGGATATCTTAAAAGAGCGGAAGATCAAGGCGACGTTTTTTGTCATCGGCGAATACGTGCGCCGCTATCCGGAGACAGCGCGGCGCATTGTAGATGAAGGCCATTCGATCGGGATTCACTGTGACAATCATGATTATAAAATACTTTATGAGAGTGTGGACAGTTACCTGAAGGATTTTGAGCGGGCGTATGATACCGTTTATGCGGTCACCTGGGTAAAGACGCGCCTGT
>CANDFU010000078.1 GCA_947384095.1 uncultured Roseburia sp.
ATAAAAACCGTCTGCGCAAATCTGGACGGCGTCTCGCGGGAAACTCTGTCCACGGCAGATGCAATCCAGAACGGTACAACCGAGCAGGAAGAAGCCGTAAAAAATATGGGCGAGGTCATGCACAGCCTGGTTCGGGAACTCAACAGAAGCGCAGAAGCTTCCCAGAGCGCAGCATCTTCCGCCATGCAGGCCGCCCAGAAAATCGAGACGACCGGCCTTAAGATGCGCACGCTGGAAGACGCGATCGATAAAATCAGCAATATGTCGGCCGAAATCGAAGAGATTATCGACGAAATCAATTCCATCGCCCAGCAGACAAACATGCTCTCCTTAAACGCATCGATTGAAGCGGCCAGAGTCGGCGAATCCGGAAAAGGCTTTGCTGTCGTTGCGACGCAGGTCGGCGACCTGGCAGCGAGAAGCGCTCAGGCGGCAAAGCAGACAAGCCAGCTTATTACAAATTCGATCAACGCTGTAGAGGAAGGCCGGCTGCTCACAAAGAAAACAACAGAAGAATTTTCCGCTGTCGTGGCGGAAATCAAAGAAGCCAGCCGCAGTGTAAACGAAATCACCGAAATGGTAAAACAGAATGTAGCTATCGTATCACAGGCCGTCGAGGGCCTTGACGTCATCGAAAATGTCGTCGGAAAAAACATAGAAATATCCAAAAGTAGTATTACCGTTTCGGAGCACATGGCCGGGGAGGCCGGAAAACTTCTGGAACTGGTTGAATAATTATCCGCCGGACACCGTTTCCATGAGAGGTATCTTATGAACGCCATCCATCGTGACATATTTAAAGCCGTCCATGAAAACAAATGGCTCAGCATCGAATATAAAAACAAAGACGGGCAGATCACCAGATACTGGATTGGAATCAAAAGCATCTGCCCGAATGACCTGTCCATGACCGTGGACGGTCTGCATCTTTCAAAATATGTGACACAGGAGTTAAAAATCTTTATCGCCTCCATCCTGACATCGTCCATAATCGAAGGTTCTTATTATGAGGTTCCGGCAGCATTAAAGAATGATATCCGGCGGCATCCCCACAAGTACAGGCCTCTGTTTTGTAACGTGGCGAACCTGAAAATCCTGAACTATCTGGCAGACTGTAACAGACTGGACTATACTCCCTACAAGACAGAGTATTCTCTGATTCAGAAGATAGACAGCGATTCCTTTCACAACAGAATCTGCCGCCTTACGCCGGAACAATTTAAAGAAATCGTCTCAAACTTTCAGATCCAGGCCAGAAACCGGACAATGGCGCGCAAAATAAAACAGCTTGCCATCAATGTAATCAGCATCAACACCAGAAATGGTTTATATGTGCTCGCCTACCGAAAGCTATACCTGGACGTCAGAAACAGGTGTCTTAAATCCGATGAAAACATAACCATCTGTACTGAATTTACAATCAACGGAAACCGTCAGAGCATTCGACGGTTTCTGGACGCAGATGATTACGCCCTTCTCAACGAACCCGGATCACATCTGGAACAGATCAAAAACCGGATCACCCAGTCGTCCAGCCATGTGAACGGGGTGGACGACATGCCTTATCTCATCGCAATCGGGAGAGACCTTATTCTGGACCTGCAGAGTGAATACGCCGGAATTGTAACGATGTTTGAAGAAAACCGCGCTACCATCCCGTTCAAAGCATTTTTCGGTGAACTCATCAAAGCCCCGGAGCGGCGGAAAGATTATCCGATCACTTTACTGAACAGACAGATCAATCTGGATCAGCTTCTCGCCATTCACAACGCCATAAAATACCCGCTCGCATACATCCAGGGACCCCCGGGGACCGGGAAGACCAACACCATTGTCAATACGATCGTGACCGCTTTCTTTAACGAAAAAACGGTCCTTTTTGCATCTTACAACAACCATCCCATCGACGGCGTATGCGAAAAACTACGGCGGATCCCCTATCTGGAAAGAGACTATATTCCCTTCCCCATGATCCGTCTGGGCGATAACGCCCGCGTTGACGAAGCGCTTGACGATATCCGGAAACTATACGAAAGGGCACGGGATCTCGCGATTTTTGACCGGACGCTGGAGCGGAATAAGGGAAGCCGTATTGACCGGACAAAAGAACTGACGGCGCTGCTAAAGCGACATGAAGAAAGACTCGATCTGATTGAGCGCAAAGAAGCTCTCGACGCACTATGGGAAGAAAACAGCCAGTATCTCAACTTCCAGACCCAGTTAGACGGTGTGCAGCGCAAAGAAATAGAACAAAAGTTAAAACAGATCGGCGAAGTCACTGACGCCGAAGCGCTAAAACTTGTACTTGGCGATGAAGACGCGTTTAAGAAATATCTTTTTTATATTTCCGCCAGATATATCAAACGACTCGGCGAACCGAAAAACGAAGACCTGATGAAAATCGTTTACCATGAGAACCGTGAGGAGCGCGTCCGCTTCTTTAATGACTATCTTGCCAGAGAAGAGAATGTCAAAAAATTCCTCCGCATTTTCCCAATCATAGCGACGACTTCCATATCTTCCCACAAAATCGGTGAACCAAAGCCCTATTTTGACATGACGATCATGGATGAAGCCAGCCAGGGAAATCTGGCCGTCTCACTGGTCCCCGTTATCCGCGGAAAAAACCTGATGCTGGTGGGCGATCCGCAGCAATTAAGCCCCGTCATACTGCTCGACCCCAAAGATAACGCTATACTGCGGAAAATGTACGGCGTTCCCGACGAATATGACTATATAAATAATTCTATCTACAAAACCTTCCTTGCATGCGACGCCATCAGCGATGAGGTTCTTTTAAGCCATCACTATCGCTGCGATAAAAAAATCATTGAGTTTAACAACAAAAAATATTACAACAACAAACTGATTATTGATACCGGAAAACGGGGACAGACTCCGCTTGTTTTTCTCGACGTCCCCGAAAATACAACACAATATAAAAATACGGCGCCCTCCGAAGCCGAGGAAATTGCCGCGTTTGCAAAAAGCAACCCCGATAAAAGCATCGGCGTCATTACTCCTTTTACCAATCAGAAAGAATGTATCAACGAAACATTAAAGCAAAACGGCATTACAAACGTAACCTGCGGCACAGTTCATGCTTTTCAAGGCGATGAAAAAGATATCGTTCTTTTTTCTCTGGCACTGACTGACAAAACCAGCCCGAAAACCTATGAATGGCTGAAAAACAACAAAGAATTGATCAATGTCGCAACCTCCCGCGCAAGAGAACAGCTCATCCTCCTCTCCAGCCGCCGGGAGCTGGAACGGCTCCACGGCGCGGAATCCGATGATATCTACGAGCTTGCACAATATGTCTCTACAAAAGGGACATCAAAAATCACCGCCCGCACCACCGAATCGCGCGCACTTGGAATCAAGCCGTACAGCAGCGAGACAGAAGCCGCATTTCTGGAAAATTTAAACCACGCGCTTGGCAATGTTCTTTACACCGGGCAGAAATGCTCTGTCAGAAGAGAAGTCAGTATCCCGGATATCCTTGGCGGCAATGACAGCTACCCCGATCTGTTTTACGGCGGACGCTTCGATTTTGTCGTTTACCGGCAGGAGTATCCCAGAAAAGAAATACCGCTTCTGGCGATTGAACTGGACAAAAAGGAGCCGTTTGACGACGATCTTCTAAAAGAACGGGATCGCGAAAAAGCCAGAATCTGTAAAAACCACGGTTTTGAGCTGATTCGGATTGAAAACTCCTATGCACGCCGCTACAACTACATCAAAGACATCCTGATTCGTTATTTCAAAAGCGTAAAAGGTTATTAAATCCTTTTGTATTTTTGTTTTCTATGATAGAATAAAATAGCGAATGATAATACAGACAACAAAAGCAAACACAGAAAATGAGGAACTCTTATGGCAATCATGAAAAAAATATGGGATAAGCTTGGTTCCATCGTTGAAAAAAACAAGAGGAACCCTTATAATGGGAATGCGGCGCCGGAAAATGCACCGGAAGAAAATACAGAACAATGGCGTCCGCAGGGAGGAAACGACATGGAATTTGTGCACCAGAAGCCGCAGCGTGGCGTAAAACTGCAGCCCTTGGATGTAATAGATGGTTTTCAGGTCAGGCCAGGGTTTTACAACAGAGACGGAGCGACCGCAGCGTCCAACGGCGTCAGCTTCACAATTCACTCGCTCGGGGCGACGAGCTGTACCCTGCTGCTCTTCCGTCCACAGGAAAAAGAACCTTATGCCAGTCTGAAATTTCCCGAATCCTATCACATCGGAAACACTTACTCGATGCTGGTATTCGGACTGAATATCGAAGAGTTTGAATATGCCTTTCAGATCGACGGCCCTTATAACAGGGAAAAAGGACTTCTTTTTAATAAAGACAACGTTCTGCTCGATCCATACGCAAAAGCGGTAACCGGCCAGAGAGAGTGGGGCGAGCGCCCGGAAAACGACGATGGGTTTGTGTACCACGCGAGAGTCGTGGAAAATAACTTCGACTGGGGAAACACCAGACAACTGGAACTTCCTCTTGCAGATCTGGTTATTTATGAGATGCACGTAAGGGGATTTACCAAAGACGAGTCTTCCAATGTGTCCGCCAAAGGGACTTACGAAGGGCTGCGCCAGAAGATCCCGTATCTGAAAGATCTCGGCGTCAACGCAGTAGAACTCATGCCGATTTTTGAATTTGACGAGATGGAAAGCGCCAGGATCGTCGACGGAGAACAGCTTTACAATTACTGGGGCTACAACACCGTCTGCTTTTTTTCTCCAAACACAAGCTATTCGTCCGTGGTAGAGCACAATCATGAAGGCGACGAATTAAAGCAGATGATCTATGAGTTAAAAGAAAACGGCATCGAAGTGATTCTGGACGTCGTATTTAACCACACGGCCGAGGGAAATGAAAACGGCCCCTGTTTTTCCTTCAAGGGAATTGACAACAATATCTACTATATGCTCACGCCGGATGGATATTACTACAATTTCAGCGGCTGCGGCAACGCTTTAAACTGTAACCATCCGGTAACGCGCCGTTTTATCATTGACTGTCTGCGCTACTGGGTGACAGAATACCGGGTAGACGGTTTCCGTTTCGACCTTGCCTCCATCCTGACAAGAGATCCGCACGGCGCGCCGATGGCCGAACCGCCCATATTGCAGGAAATTGCCTGTGATTCCATTCTTGGAAAGGTAAAACTGATCGCCGAGGCATGGGATGCGGCAGGCCTCTACCAGGTAGGAAGCTTCCCCGCTTTTCACCGCTGGTCCGAATGGAACGGCCGATACCGCGACGATATGCGGCGGTTTTTAAAAGGGGACGGCGGAATGGCCGGTACTGCCCTTAACCGGATCACAGGTTCGAAAGACCTGTATGAACCGCAAAAACGGGGAATGCATGCATCCGTCAACTTTCTGACCTGCCACGACGGCTTTACCCTGTACGACCTGTACTCCTATAATTCCAAGCACAATGAAAAGAACGGCTGGAATAATACGGATGGCGACAACAACGGAAACAGCTGGAACTGCGGAGTGGAAGGCGCTACCGACGACCCGCAGATTGAAGGGCTGCGCCGGCGCATGGTCAAGAATGCATTTGCAACGCTGATGTGCAGCAGAGGCCCGGCCATGTTTTACGCGGGCGATGAATTCTGCAACACGCAATTCGGCAATAATAACGCATACTGCCAGGATAACCGCATTTCCTGGCTGGACTGGACGCGTCTGGATGAGTACCAGGAGATTCATGACTTTTTCCGTTTTATGATCGCATTCCGCAAAAAGCATGCCATCCTGCGCAAACCGACAAAAGCGGCGGCCTGCGGCCTTCCGGAAATCAGCATGCACAACGGTTATCCCTGGAACGCCGGAACAGATCACAACAGCCGCCTGATCGGTGTGATGTATGCGGGCAGAAACCAGGAAGACACTGAGGACGATATTGTATTTTACGGGATGAACGCCTACTGGGAACCGCTGATGATGCAGCTTCCGGAACTGCCCGATAAAAAACAGTGGAAGGTCTGTGTCAATACTTCCGTGGAATACGAAGACGGTATGGATGTAGAGCCGCTGACGGATTTTTCTTACAAACGCGCCCTCAGAATACCTCCACGGACAGCCATCGTCCTCGTGGCGGAAGCGTCGAAAGAAAAACCGGAGAGTGATACTGAGAAATAACATATATACCTTGTGTCACCGCTTCTTTTAACAAGACAGCCCGGCAATGTTGCTGCCGGGCTGTCTTTATTCTTCTGGCAGAGGAAACACTCTGCTGCGGGTATGAAGAAAGGCGGACATTTCCAACAGAATGCGGCGCCGTTCCTCATCCAGTCCGCGATAATTGCTGAGCAGGGAACCCTCCTCCTCGCTCACAGCCAGTTCCGGATAAGCGCTCACAACCGTATTTCCGAGCAGGTAATCCACACTCGTGCCGAGATATTCCGCGATCCGTAAAAGTGTTGTGCAGTCCGGAAGGCGGCGCTGCCTAATGTATCCGTTCACCGTATTCGGATTCATATTCAGATCCGCCGCCATTCTCCGCTGGGTAATCCCTTTTTTCATCAAAAGCTTCTGAATCCTTATCCCGGGATGCATCGCAGTTCCTCCATCAGGTCCAGCCGCCGTCAAATGCGATAATCTGTCCGGTGAGATATGGATTACCGGCGGAAAGCTGTAAAACCAGCTCCGCCGTCTCCTCCGGTGTTCCAAACCGCCCCGCAGGAATCTCATCCCGCAAAGCCTCCCTTTCTGCTTCGGAAAAGCACGCATTCATCTCCGTATCGATAAATCCACAGGCAAGCGCATTCACCTGAATATTGCTTGGCGCCAGCTCCTTTGCCAGCGCTTTTGTGAAAGCATGAATCCCTCCCTTGCACGCCGAATACGCGGCCTCACAGGAAGCGCCTGCATTGCCCCATACGGAAGAGATATTGATAATCTTTCCGCTCTTGTGATGAACCATATACGGGATTGCCAGCTTGCATGTCGAAAATACAGCAGTCAGATTAACGGCAATCAGGCGATTCCACTCCTCAATCTGCATTTCCTGCAGAAGACCGACATAAGAAATCCCCGCATTGTTTACCAGAATATCCACACCGCCAAACCGTACCCCGATTTCAAGAAACAGATTTTCTACGTAACGGTAATCCGCCAGATCGCCCACGCTTGCAAGAACATCCACGCGAAACTGCCGTTCAAGCGCTTCTTTTAAATCTGACAAGGCAGCCGATGAATGAATACAGGTGATGACAAGACGAAATCCTTCCCTTGCAAATGCGGTTGCTATCGCCCGCCCGATTCCACGGGAAGCTCCGGTTATAAGGACAGTCCTGCTCATATAAATCCTCCATACCGGTACATGTTTTCGCACCAGACTTATTTTGTTTCAGTTTAACAATATTATATCATTTTTTTATGGAAAAAAAAGAAATATTTGGCCCTCTGTCTGATAAACCTTAATTTTCAGACTTGTCTGAAAACAAAAAACGATATAAAATAAGAAAAAAACGAAAGGA
>CANDFU010000079.1 GCA_947384095.1 uncultured Roseburia sp.
CATCATATTTGATTGAAATGATTTTCTCAAATACATCGCTCTCCCGCAACAGTGCCATCGGCATGCCCAGATCAATGAGTGCCTTACAGCGGTCGTACAGATATAAAATCACTTCCATCATTTTAAGCTGCTTTTCCATCGGCACAAACGTATCCTCCGCATGGAAGGCGTTCTGCTGCAGAAATCCGAGCCGGATCACGCGTGCAATCTCAAGCACGAGCTTCTGGTCATCCGGAAGGACATCGCTTCCGATCAGTTTGACAATTTCATTCAGCCGGTTTTCCGTCGTCAGAATATTTAAAATCTGATTCCTGCAATAGACAAAACTGCTCCCCACGTGCTCCCCATACCAGGCCGCAAGATCCCCCATATACTCCGAATAACTCGTCAGCCAGTTGATGGCCGGATAATGCCTTGCATAGGCGAGCGCCTTATCCAGAGCCAGGAAACAGCGCGCAAACCGCTTGGTATTCTGCGTCACAGGTTCCGAAAAATCTCCGCCCTGCGGCGATACCGCCCCGATAATCGTCACGCTCCCCTCCGTACCGTTTAAGTTCTGCACATAGCCGGCCCGCTCATAAAAGGCGGAAAGCCGGGACGCCAGGTAAGCCGGGAACCCTTCCTCCGCCGGCATTTCCTCCAGGCGCCCCGAAAGCTCTCTTAACGCCTCCGCCCAGCGGGATGTGGAATCCGCCATAATGGCCACATGATATCCCATGTCACGGTAATACTCCGCAAGCGTAATCCCCGTATAAATGCTGGCCTCCCTCGCCGCTACCGGCATATTCGACGTATTTGCGATCAGCGTTGTCCGGTCCATCAGAAGATTGCCCGATTTCGGGTCGACCAGTTCGCCAAACTCCTCCAGCACATTCGTCATCTCATTGCCGCGCTCCCCGCATCCGATATAAATAATAATATCGGCGTCGCACCACTTCGCAAGCTGATGCTGCGTCATTGTCTTTCCGGTGCCAAAGCCTCCCGGCAGCGCCGCCGTTCCGCCTTTGGCAATGGGAAAAAGGGTATCCAGAATACGCTGGCCCGTGACAAGCGGCCGGTCCGCCGGAAACCGCTTTGCAACCGGCCGCGGAATACGGATCGGCCACTTCTGCGTCATCGAAAGCGACCGCTCCACTCCCTCCTTCGTCCGTATGGCCACAAGCTCCTCATCAATCGTATATGCTCCGTCCGGCCGGATCCGGACGACTTCTCCCGCCACCCCGGGCGGAAGCAGCACTTTGTGCATAATTGATTTTGTCTCGGGGACTTCGGCGATCACACCGCCCTCCGCGATGAAATCACCGGGCTGCACCGTGATATGCGTCTCCCAGAGACGTTTTTTATCAAGCGCGTCCGCCTGTGCCCCCGTCGGGATAAACGCGCCGTTTTCCGCCGCAATGACCTCAAGCGGCCGCTCGATACCGTCAAATATATTTTTAAGGATTCCCGGCGCCAGCGTCACGCTGATGGCGTTTCCCATCCCCTCCACCGTTTCCCCGGGGCGGAGTCCCGATGTCTCCTCATATACCTGGATTGTCGTCTCTTCCCTGGAAAGGCCGATCACCTCTCCCACCAGACGGCGCCCGCCGACACAGACCATCTCATTCATTTTATAACCCAGATTCCCTTTGATGGAAATGACCGGGCCGTTGATTCCATAGATTTTTCCTTTTACACCCATGCTGTTTTCACATTCCCTTCATTTCCCAAACCCATGTTACGGCTCACGGATGCTCCGTATGCCGTCCGGGCTTTCTGTGACTTTCGCTTCGCCGCACGCACAAAAAGGTTCAGGAATATTTTTCTTTCTCTGCCGCCAGCCTGCTGGCAAAGGACTCGTCCATCAATATGTTCTTTTCCCGCAGCACCGCCCGTATGCCGCCGCCAAAACTTTCACTGCCGACGGTCAGCGCGCACCCGGTCTGCTGCTCCAGCTCCTGCAGAAGCCCCGCGTCCGCAGCGTCGATATAAACAGTCACATCGCCGCCTCCCGCAAAGGCCTTCACCGCCTCAATCCTGCGCACCAGAAGCGCCCTGTACTCCTGTGTCTGCCGGAATGCAAAAAGCTTCTCCTCCACACGCTCAAACAATTCGGTGCGCAGTTCCTGCTGTCTCCCCTGATATTCCCGCTTCAGATCTAACAGCCGTTCGGCGACGGTGCGGTTCACTTCTTTGCGGACCTTTTCCTCCAGCAGACGCACGCGCGCCTGGCGCTCTCCCTGCCTTATTCTTCTGTACTCGGCAAGACTCTCCTCACACACGCTCTCCTGCTCCCTGAGAATCTCTCCGCTCTGTTCATTCGCCGCATCAATCGCCGCCCGAAAAAAAATATCCAGTTTCTCATTTATTTCCATTGCCGCACCTCCATGCCGAAGCCCATGCTCACAGCTTCAGCCCGATCGCCTGGTTTACATAATCCGTGATAAAATTCTTTCCCCGCCCGGTTCCGTGGCGGTCCGGAATCTCCACAAACAGCGGTGTCCTATGGCTCATTTTGACTTCGTTTATAATCTCCGGAAAATCTCTCCCGAACTTTTCCGTCAGAAGCACGATGCCGATCTCCTTATCCCGAAAGACCTTCCCGAGCTCCTCCCTAAGCTCTTCCTCCCTGTGGACGACGACGCCTTCCACACCGGCAAGCCGCATGCCGGTATACGTATCCACATTGTCGCTGATCAGAAACATTTTCATCGCCTTTTTCCTCCCGATGAGTTTATCCAAGGATCGAGAACGAGATTAAAAGCCCGTAAAGTGCGATGGACTCCGCCAGGGCAACGAAAATCAACGCCTTACCCATCACGCTGGAATCCTCGGAAAGCGCCCCGATCGCCGCGCTCGCCGCGCTTGCCACGGCAATACCCGCGCCCACGCAGGCGATTCCGGTAGAAAGCGCCGCCGCCAGATAACGCCACCCGTCCGCAGAGGGCGCACCGCTTTCCGCCGCGTAGACGCGGCCGCCGAAAAGCATCAGATCCGCAACGGCGACCGTGCCGAAAAACAACAGGAGATTGACCGCCAGGGAAGCTTTCGCACAGCCCCTTTTCCGTCTTTCCAGATAAGAGCCCAGAAACGGAATCCCCATGTTAAAAACCAGAATCGCTACCAGAGTAATTTTTGCTGCCATTTTCTTTTCCTCCTCATTACCATATCATTTTCATAAATTCAGACAGGGCTGCGCACCTGCTGCGCAGTCCGTGCACGCACCGGCGCGCTGCATACATCGGCCCGGGGTTCCTATTCCCCTTCTATTCACAGTCAACTACTTTGAAGCAAAGAATCCCTTAAACGGCCTCCCCGTTCCCCTGTAAAACCGGCTGAACATCTCGTAATATTCAAGCCTTAACACCTGAATACCCACGATCAGGCCTTCGAGAGCCGTGACAACAATGTTGCCCAGCACGATCACAACCAGATTCGGCGAACCACTTTCATAACCCGCCAGCGTCAGGACTACGCCCATCATCCCCGCATGGCTCAGCGCAAACGCACCGACACGCACAAAGGAAATACTGTTCGTGGCATAGCTTAAAACCACGTCAAACAGCTCCACAAGCGCCTCGACAAAAAACATCACCTTACTGCCCTCCGGAAAAAGATGTCCCTTCTTTTCAACCAGGTGCGACAGCGGCTCCTTTAAAAAGATGGCGGCCAGCGGCAGTATCAGAAAGGCCGCGATCAGCCCCGTTGCCGGTATCGCATGTCCCGTGGCATACAGCGCCACACAGAACACGACAAAACCATAGCAGACGATTCCTGCGATTCCGCTCTGATCAAAGAGCAGCCTGCCCATTTCCCCCGCGCGCACGGCATTGATCAGATTGAGCACCATTGCGACCAGAATCAGAAACATGCCGAAGCCGATTGCGAGCATCAGCGTCGTCATCAGATTCTCCATCGGCCTCATCCAGATGGGATGCAGTATCTCCTCAAATCCAAAGATACTCCCGTACAGAAAACCAAATACCGTGGACCACACCCCTGCAAGCGATACGATCGCCGCCAGATTTATGTGCTTTATACGGTACAGAAGAAACCCTCCGGCCGCCAGAACAAGGCCTTGTCCCACATCGCCAAACATAATCCCAAACATCAAGGTATAAGTCAGCGCTATAAAAATCGTCGGGTCCATCTCATTGTAAGCAGGAAGGCCATACATCTCGACAAACATCTCAAACGGTTTAAATATACCTGGATTTTTCAGCTTTGTCGGCGGAACGGCGCCGCTTAAATGCCCGTCCCACGCCTCTTCAATCACATGAATCTGCCCGTCTTTTGCGATCTCCCGCTCAAACGCATCCGCATCCCTCTCGCTCATCCAGCCGTAGAGGATATAATATTCACCGACCCCGCCTTCCTCCGCGTCCGTCTGGGGCTTTGTACAGACCGCGTATTTTCTCACGTCATAATTCTGGCAATAACGCTCCAGGCAAAAATATGCCCCGGCCAGCTTCCTGCGATGACGGTTTAAGGATTCGCGAAGCTTTGTCCTGAGCGCCTCGCTCTCCTTTTCATTCTCCCGAAGCGCATGCTCCGCCTCAAGATAGGCGGAATCCGGCGTTCCGTCAAAAGACGCGGGGATAAAGACCCGTTCAAAATGAAACGACATACAGACCGCATCCACCTCTGCCTTATAGACAGCCGGCACAAAATAAGCGCCCCACACATAATTCTCATCGCTGTGACACTCGTAAAACAGCGCATGGTCTGTCTCATGGATATAATTCTCCATCTTCTGATAATCGTCCCGCGAAATACGTCCCATACGAAACGCAATATAGCGAAATTCCAGAATCCTGCGGAACTCATAATCCAGCCTGCGGAACGGCTCAAGCTGTGCCATAAGCTCCGTAATCTGAAGTCTCTTCACACGAAGCTCCTCCTGGCGCCGCATAATCTCTTCCGACAGGCCGTATGTCGCCTCTATGATGCGCTCCGCCTCCTTCGGCTTCATCTTCTCCGTCCCCGCGGCCGTTTCGTCCTTTATATATTCCCACATCTTTTTTGCCTTGGAAAAAGCCTCTTTGTAAACGTTGGTCCCGGCAAAGGGCCGTACATCCACAAGGCCGCCGAGGCTTGCCGCCGCATTCTCAAAGTGAATCTCATACTTGCTCAGATACGCGTCCATCACACGGTCAATATCATCCCGCGGCCCTGTGATGTGAAGCAGCTTCATCTTCTCTACCACCTCATAACTCCTCCCTGTCATTTTCTTCAGTCTGTGCCAGACCTTTATCCCACCGACGGAAGAATCAGCTCCTGAATCTCCCGCGCCGGTATCCGATAACGGATTCCCTCCAATATCGTCGTCAGGTCGTCGATCTCGTTTTCTTTATCATAAAGGTATCCGAACACCGGCGCAATCGACATCGGATGTTTCCGGCATACCTGTTTATAGGTTTTATCCATCACATTCCGAAACGTGATCTCATCTCCCAGGCTGATCACGGCGTCTTTCTCTGTAAAATATGCCGTTTCCCCGAGAACAGACAAAAAAGCCTCCGGGCTCTCCGCGTCAGCCAGCCGCTTTACCTCACTCCGCCGCAGCCGATACCGGATCGGGATCATCCTGGCATGGATATCCTCCGGCCTGCTGTGATAAAACTGCTTATACCGGTACATCCACATAATATTCTGCCAGTCGATCTCAGTTCCCAGGATCCGGCTTATAACCTGGCGCATCTCTGCGTCCTTTAACCCGTCTTTCTGCTTCCACACCGTCTGGTAATAGTAGATATCCAGCCGCATGGCATATTCCGCATAAGAAGCCTCCCTGTCATTTAAAATCTGGCTCATAATCTCCTCATACCGTGTGCCCGCAAGCGCTGCCGCCAGATCTTTTATACTTCCGGCGCGTGTGGCCGCGGCCGTATCAAAACAGGCATGCCTGTCAAAAAACAGGTTCAGGTAACCCAGATTTTTTTCGCTCTCCCCCTGGGAGGCATATTCCAGACAAGTCTTTAATATATTGATCTCATACCGCAGGAAAAGTATGGAAAGCCCCTGCCTCTGCGATTCCCCCGCAAACCGGTACAGCTTTCCATAATCCGAATACAGCGAATCGTCGATCACGGCTTCTACCTGCGCTCTGTGCTGAATCTCTTCATGGCTCTGGTAAGTCGGCGCATAACTGCCGTTTTCCCGCAGAAACGATATCAGCTCCTCGACCGTCTCAAACTCCGAGATCCGAAGCAGTTCCTCTCTGGAAAGCAGATTTTTATGCATTGCCTTAACCTTTGTCACCAGGCCGCTGTATTGTAATAAACCACCTGACATTTTTCACTCCCCTGTCTGTGTCGCCAGCCTTCTGCCGCACAGATCACTGTACAATCTGTCTGAAAATCATTTCCGCAACTTCTTCCTTTTTTTGTGCAAACGCCTGCTCAAACTTTTTAATTGCTTTCTGATTCTTTTCGGCACTTTTTCTGATATGTTCTTCGCCTTCCCTGATCAGTTTTTCTTTCAGTTCCTGTGCGGCGCGCTGTTCATCCTGTTCAAATTCGGCGTCAATCTTCTTCTTGTCGGCCTCAAGCTGCTGCATCCGCTTTTCTTTGCGCGATTTCGCGTCGGAAATTATGGCGTCTGCCTTTTCTTCGATTTCATTCAGCCGGTTAATAATCTCATTCATCCAAACACCTCTTTCCTTCCCGGCCGGACCCCTTACGGTACTCCGGCCCGTATTTATTATACTCCTTCTTACTGATATGTCCAGAGTCAGATTTGCTCCTGCGCCACAGCTTTCCATAGTGGAACGAGAAACATACTTCTTCTCCGGCGCAGTGCGATCCTGCCCGGAGGGCTTTTTCTTTCATAGGAAACCCGGATACTTTCGCGCTTCGCAGCAACAAGACCTTTCCTATGAAATAAAAAAGAATCCGGCCCTGCCGGATTCTTCTGCCTTTATGTATTTTTACGCTTTTGCATAGCTTTGTATCCTTGCGGTAATCTCCCGAACCTCCGATAAAATCGATACATAGAGTTCATGCTGAAGTCCCACCGGCGACATATGCGGACACTCCTGTTTCATCCGGTACGCCTGCTTTAACAGACTGCGTTTGTTCTCTTCCAGTTCCCAAAGCTGCTCTCTGCTCATAATCCCTCTCCATTTTCCGTCATGATATTTCGTCGACAGATATATCATATATCTTGTAGCTCTGCCTCTGACATCATAGCATATATAGTGGAGAATGGCACATAAAGTTCTTCGGCATTTTTAACAAATTTTACCGGCTCTTTTGAGAGATTTGCCTATTTACAAAATGATTTTTATCTGTTTTTTACAATTGCATCAGCATTCCGAGCGCATCCGATTTTACAATACATTTTCCATGTTCCCTGATATGTGCAATCCGGGCGTCCTCTGAAATACGTCCACTGTCATACTCCACCGCGCCCAACGCAAACGGACGCATCTCCTCTTTCGAAAAACCGGAAAAGTCAAGCAGCAGGAGATCGGAAGAGCACACGTCTGAACTCCAGTCACCTCTCGTCATC
>CANDFU010000080.1 GCA_947384095.1 uncultured Roseburia sp.
GGTCGTCGGTGAGAATGAACAGACGGCGCTTTCGGTCGTTTATCCGGGCACGAAGAAACTGAACGAAGAGATCTGTGATTATATCGAAAAGGATTTCAGCCGTTTTGAAAAGGCGCTGTATTCTTCTGATTATAAAGATCCGATCCGGGGATACCAAAGGTATATCGACGTGGATTCTTTTGTGGACTACTATGTTTTACAGGAGTTTTTGTGCAACAACGATATGTGTATCCGTTCCACTTATCTGTACAAGGACCGGCTGAATAAGATCCATATGGGACCGGTATGGGATTATAATAATATGCTGGACAATTATTTTACCATGCAGATGGACGGTTCCGAGTTTCTTTATGTAGAGCGGCTCTGGTTTGACCGGCTGCTTTCCGATCCGTATTTTAACCGGAAGGTGATCGATCGTTACCGTGAACTCCGGAGGACGGTGCTGAATGAGGATGATCTGATGCGTTATATTGATGAGACGATCGCATATCTTGGCAAAAGCATCGGGCGGAACTATGAGGTCTGGGGGTATTCTTTTGACGCGAAGCAGCTGCACGTGAACGAACGGCTGACTCCCATCGGGCGTAATCCGGAAAGCTATGAGGAAGCTGTTGAAGAGATGAAAGATTTTATCCGGGTGCGCGGAAGATGGCTCGACGTCCATATCGACGCACTGGCACAGTATTGCCATGAATCGAAGGCGAAAATATATGACAACCGGTGACGGGGTTTGGTGAGAAGGCAGGGGTATGAAAAAATATATGACGGTCAGTATAGCACTGATTGTGTGCGTGGTGGGCTGGATTTTTATCAGAAGTCATTTTTTCTGGCATTTTTATCTGGGAGGTGAGCTGGAAATAGAGACGGGGCCGTTTGTGGCGGAGGGAAGGGAGATTTATCGTGTCGCTGACGGAAAAAAGGAGCGGTTTTTGATGCGCGGCGTCAATGTAGAAAGCTTTCTTCCGGGCCATTTCGTGACGGACTTTGCGGTCAGCAGGAAGCAGTATCTGGAGTGGTTCGGGCTGATCCAGGAGATGGGGGCCAATACGATACGGATTCCGACAATATATGACAATGATTTTTACGATGCGCTGTACGAGTACAACACGAAGCGGGAGGCGGAGGGCGGCGAGCCGCTGTATCTGCTGCAGGCGCTCTGGGTGACGGATTATGTCCAGGACTCGGGGGAGGACGCGTATTCCGATGCGTTTTTCGGGCAGCTTCAGATGGATCTGAAAAATGCTGTGGATATCATATACGGAAACACCCTGCTTCCCTATGCAAAGACGAGAGGCAGCGGGTGGTATCGGTCGGATGTATCGGACTGGGTGGCGGGAATCACGCTTGGGACGACGTGGCGCGGCGATACCTCCGCTTACACGAATCACATGAAGAGTGAGCCGTTGTATGAGGGAACGTGGTTTTGCGCGTCGGAGGACGCGAGCCAGTTTGAAAATATGCTGGCCAGGCTTCTGGATACACTGGTGGACTATGAGAGTAAAAAATACGGGAGGCAGCACCTGGTATCCGTCGTCAGCGAACCGATGACGGATCCCTTTGCGTATGAGAGCCTGATCGAAATCCAGATGGAGAAATATGACAGGATTGACGCGGAACATATTGTTGCACAGGATGGCGTCCGGAGCGGATTTTTTGTTTCTTACAAATTGTATCCGTTTTCCGGAAACGTTCTGGATTACCTTACGCAGGAAGAACAGAGACGCCTGGGCGGGATTCTGACAGCGCTTCCAAGGACGGGGAGTTTTGGGGGGTACCTGGATCTTCTGGCCGGATACCACAGTATTCCGGTCATTGTGGGAGAATGCGGTTATTCCAGTTCCCGCGGAATGACGAGAGCCGCGGAGGCCGTCCCGGGGAGGCGGACGGCTGCCCATGGATGGACGGAAGAAGAGCAGGGGGAGGCACTGGTTGCTCTCTGGCAGGAGTGCAGGGACGCCGGGCTGTCCGGTATGCTGATCGCGGACTGGCAGGACGACTGGTCGCAGACAGACTGGAATATTTATCCGATGACGGCAAAAGAGCGGGAGATCGTCTGGCACAATGTCCAGTCGGAGGCGCAAGGGTATGGCCTTCTGGCCTTTGAACCGGGGGAGGAGCCGGTGGTGACTGTGGACGGAGATGTTTCGGAATGGGAAGGGGAGGAGCCGCTGGCTGAAAATGAGTGGGGAAAGCTGTATGCCAGGCAGGATGAGGCTTATCTTTATCTTTGTCTGGACACAACCGACGCCGTAAAGGAGCGGCCGGGCCGCGTTTATATCCCCGTTGATGTGACGCCGAAGTCCGGGAGCAGGAGGTGCGGGAGCGAAGGCGTTTCGTTTGAGCGGGAGGCGGATTTCCTGCTGTGTCTGGACGGGGAAAATGAGGGCCGTCTTCTGGTGCAGGAGTATTATGATCCGTGGCGTGCGGCGTGGAACCAGAGAATCGAGCATATCGACGCCTATACGATTGACGTCCCGGAAAAGGATTCAGAGGAATTTATTCCGCTCCGGATGGTTTTGGACAGTCCGCCGGTCGATCTGGAGGACTGGAATCAGATGAACGCGGTTACGGCGGATACCGGACGGCTTCGTTTGGGAACGGCGGATATAAATGATCCGGCGTATGATTCCCAGGCGGACTTCTTTTCGACAGAAAGCAGTACGGAAATCAGGATTCCCTGGGCGCTTTTGAATTTTATGGACCCGTCGCAGGGGATTGTCCATGATGATTATTATAAGCATTATGGGATCCAGGGACAGAAGGTGAAGGAGATTTATCTGGGACTGGGAGGCGGCCGGGAGACAGGGGAGATTCCTATGGCCGCATTCTCCCTTAAAAACTGGGGGCGCGGTATTGCCTGTCGCCAGAGGCTGAAACGGTCTTATGAGATTGTGCAGGACTGCTGGGTAAATGAGGAGAATGGCGCTGCGGAAAACCGGCCGTAATGGAATAATGTGAAAGAGGGTGGTCTGATGCGTCTGGACGCACAACTATTAATTTATGTATACATGGGAATCTGCGTCAGCCTTCTGGTTTTCAATCTGTGTTACATATTTGCCGACGCGGCCAAGGGGCGCCGGATTAAGAATCCGGGGAGGGATCTGAAACGTCTGCAAAAGAGGGTGGAATCGTATGCGCAGACCGGCCTGATTGCAAAAAAGGAGCATAAAGCGAATCAGAGGATGCTTTCACATGTGGGGAAACTGGAACGGTTTCACTGGTGTGCGGAGAAGCTGATGCAGGAAATGCCCGACGAGACGGCTTCTTATCTGTCTGCCTGTGAGGGGGATTCCCGCTATCTGGCTCTGGTCTATCAGAAGAAGGACGAACTGCAGAAGGCGTATTTTGCACGGCTTTTGGAGATGTACGGGATGGGCAGGGGAGAGAAGTATGATGAGCTGAAAAAAATTCTTGTGGAAATGGCCTGCAGCCCCTCGGTCTATACGAGGGAGAATGCGCTGCGGGTCCTGTATCATTCCGGGAGTACGGAGGCGGTGGTCCGTGCGTTCGTGCAGATGAGCAGGAGGGGAATTTTCCACTATGGAAAGCTCCTGACGGACGGGCTGCTTTCTTTTTCGGGGAATTACGAACAGCTGGTGTGGGAGCTGTGGAGGCACAGGCAGCAGTTGTCGGACGACTACACGCTCGCCGTGATGCAGTCTATCCGTATGAGCCAGGATGGGTATGAAGAGGAATTTGGAAAGCTTTTAGAGAAGGACGACGAAGATCAGGAGCTTCGTCTGGAGGCCCTCAGATATTTCAGGAGATACCGGTATGATCCGGTATACCCGGTACTGCTGGACATTATGAAAGGAAGGCGCCGGATGGGGTGGGAGTATCAGGCGGTGACGGCTCTTACGCTGGCAAATTATCCGGGGGCGGAGACGGAGACGGTTTTAAAGGCCGCCCTCTGCCATGTAAACTGGTATGTGCGGTATAATGCGGCGGATACCCTTGTTACGGCGTTTGGGGATGAGGAAGGCAGATTTTCGGATGTGCTGGAAGGAGAGGACCGTTATGCGCGGGAGATTCTTTTATATATGCTAAGGCGCAGCAGCCAGAAGAAGGGAGAACGTGGGTAATGGCCGGGGTTATGCGGGGGATTTTGATTTACACAGGATATTTTTTTATTTTCTATCTGATCATTTATTCTTCTTTTCTGTTTTTTTCCGTATTGACGGGATCTCTGGAGCTGTATCGGCAGAAACGCATGAGCCGGCTGAAAAATGAACTGGACGACGATTATTATATTCCGGTTTCCATCCTGGTGCCTGCCCATAATGAGGAAGTGACGGTGGTCGACACGGTCCGGTCGCTCCTGGGACTTGACTATCCGCTGTATGAGATTGTGATTGTGGATGACGGCTCGGGCGACCGGACGGCGGAAAATCTGATCGCCGCGTTTGATATGAAAAAAATTGCCCGTCCGATTCGCAGGCAGGTTTTCTGTCAGCAGGAAAAGGCGGTCTATGAGGCGCAGGCCGGAACTGTTTCCGTGACTTTGATTGTGAAGAGGAACGGCGGCAAGGCGGATGCCCTGAATATGGGAATCAATGTATCGCGCTATCCATATTTTATCTGCATGGACGCCGATTCGGTGCTACAGTCGGATTCCCTGAAAGAGATTATAAAACCGGTGCTGGAGGATGACCATGTGGTGGCGTGCGGCGGGCTGGTCCGCATTTCCAACAGCGCGAAACTAAAAGACGGGAAGCTGGTGACTTACCGGATGCCGTGGAATCCCGTCGTAGGAATGCAGATCATGGAATATGACCGCTCGTTTCTGGCATCGCGGCTGATGATGAACCAGTTTAACGGAAATCTGATCATTTCCGGCGCGTTCGGCCTGTTTCAGAAGAAAGCGGTGGTGAGCGCGGGCGGCTACGATGCGTCTACGATGGGGGAGGATATGGAGCTGGTTGTCAGGCTCCATGTGTTCTGCCGGACAAACAGGATTCCGTACAGTATTCAGTATACGCCGGGGGCGATCTGCTGGAGCCAGGCGCCGTCTTCCATCGGAGACTTAATGAAGCAGAGGAGGAGATGGCATCTGGGGCTGTTCCAGAGCATGGTAAGGCATCGGCAGATGTTTTTAAACCGGGAATATGGGATGGTAGGCTTTGTGTCGTACCTTTATTATCTGCTCTATGAGCTGCTTTCGCCTTTTGTCGAACTGTTCGGCGTCTTTACCATGGCCGCTGCCGTGTGGTTCAATCTGATCAACGTCCGTTTTATGTTGTTTTTCTGTCTGGTCTATGCGCTGTTCGGGGCTGTCATGACGCTGACGGCTTTTTTTGCCCGTATTTATACGCAGAATATCACACTGAGCCTTATGGATGTCGTGAAAGCGGTGCTGATGTGCGTGGCGGAGGCGCTGGTCCTGCGGTATATCCTGGCCTATGTGCGGATTGTGGCGTTTGTGGGATACAAAAAGAAGGGGAGGCAATGGGGGAGTATTAAGAGAGAAAAGATCAATGTGGAGTAGGGGCTGTGGAACATGAATAAATTCGGAAGAAAAATGCAACCTTTTTCCGTTTTTTCCGTCTTTCCCTGCAGAGTATCGGTTACCTTTTACCTTTTTTATCGGGATGGCGGAATGGCCGGGGAGGGATCTTATGGACGATGGCAGGATTATTGATCTGTACTGGCGCAGGGACCAGGAGGCGATTGTTGAGACGGAACGAAAGTATGGGGGATACTGCAGATATATAGCACACAATATCCTTTCCGACCGGGAGGATACGGAGGAGTGTCTGAATGATACATGGCTTCGGGCCTGGAATTCGATGCCGGAGGAGCGGCCGGGGATTCTCTCTGCGTTTTTGGGTGCGATCACGCGCAATCTCTCTCTGGACCGGTATCGAAAGAAATATGCCAAAAAGAGGGGAGCGGGCGAGACGCCGTACATATTTGACGAGCTGCGGGACTGCGCGGGCGGGGACGAGCCCGCCGCGTGCGTCGAGCGGATGGAGCTGGCGGAAAGCATCGGCCGTTTTCTGGAGGAAATGAATCTGAAAAACAGAGTGATTTTTGTGCGCAGATACTGGTATATGGACAGCATCGCTTCGATTGCCGCGCGCGCCTGCTGCAGTGAGAGCAGGGTAAAATCGTCCCTGTTCCGTTCCAGAAAAAGACTGCGCGCTCATCTTGAGCGGGAGGGATTGCTGTGAAAATGCCGGTAATATACTTCAATCGGGAATCCGCACTGCGTTGCGGATTGCGTGTGTGCGCCAGGCCGCAGAGCGGTCTGTGCGCATCCGTGGGAGGCCGCCGGGAAAGCCTCATGGAAACAAGAAGGGGCCGGAATTGCCGGAAGGAGGGGGTTCTGTGAAAATCGAGGAATTGACGGATGCGATCGGAGCGATCGATTGTAAATATGTGGAGGAAGCAGAGCTGTGGCATGGAGCGAAGAAGCGCCTGCTTTTGCCTGGCATGCTGATTCCGCTGGCGGCCTGTCTTTCTCTTGCGGTGTATGGGACGCACGGCCTGTTAAACCGCCGGGGAGCGGCGGAATCGGGTGAAAGTGCGGCCGGCGCGGAATCAGCCGTGGAGCAGTCCGCGGAAGAGAACGGCAGGAAGGCGGCGGGCAATGCATGGGAAGGCGCAGGGCAGGAGACAGACGGCGGCGCTGTGACGTCGGGCGGCCTGTCAGATGTTGCGGAGCCTGCCGGAGGGCAGAAGCAGGAGGCGGATGACAGCGGGACGCAGATCCGGGTGAACGAGGTGAAAACGTTTTCCAGCACAATATACGACATTGCCTCGCCGGAACGTGTGGAATGGTTTCGGGCGGAGGAGCTTGCGCAATATTATGGAACCCTGGTCGTGCCGGAATGCCTGCCGGAGGGGCTTGTGCCGGAAGGCGCTGATGAGGCGCGCTATGCCGTGGCGTATGATGGGAAGGATACGGTGGTGGATGATAATAACACATTGACCTTTTCGGATGAAAGCGGACGGCGCGCACTTGATATTTCGGTGCGTACCGTGGAGCAGGCGGGCGAGGTTTTCTCATTTGCGGATGACGGCCTTGCGGTTTCACGGGTAAACGGACGGGAAGTCACGATCGGGCATTACCGCGGAAAAGAAGGGGACGATTGTTTTCTGGCGGCGTTTGAGGTCCGCGGCGTTCTGTTTACCGTAAGGAGTACAAATCTGACGGAGGCGGAGCTGATCGATATCCTGTCCGCACTGGCATGAGGGAAGGCCGGGGAGTGGTTACATAACCTGGAACTATGCCGCATATAAGCCTTTGGAATAATCTTGACACCAAAATAAGAAAGTATCATAATGTGTTCAGAGATAATAAGGCGAGGAAAGGAAGGGTTCTGAAAATGGATATCAGATTTGAAAAAAAAGATGTGTTGAAAGAAAAACCGGACCAGAAAAACCTTGGCTTCGGCAAATACATGACAGACTATATGTTCGTGATGGACTGGACGAAGGAGGAAGGGTGGAAGGACGCGCGGATTGTGCCGTACG
>CANDFU010000081.1 GCA_947384095.1 uncultured Roseburia sp.
TCTTCCAGCGATGTCAGCTCGAGATAGAGACTCTGCATATACTCTTTGTTCAATTCTGTTATCTCCCATCGTTTTCTTGTTACCAAAAGGAATCCGCAGGTTACGTTTGTGATATACTATAGATCGTCTGTCTGCTATCCCCGGCAGACAGTAAGAAGCTCGTCAAAAAACAGGAAGAGCTCTTTTTTGATGCGAAACGGATTATTGATGAAAGGGACGCTCTGCATGGAAATATGATGTTCTTTGGAAAAACCGGAAATATCTCCCTGATTCCCCGTTTGCACAAGATAGCAAAATCCTTCCCCAAGGTTTACTGTGTGATTGAAATGTAGAAAGAATTTCCGATAATATTGAAGTTTCCATGGTGCGAGACTCCCTAAGACAAATTTGCAGTCGCAGCGGAGGAATTCGGAACAGTCTGCTTCGTTAAGGCATCCCATGTCCAGAATCAGGTAGTCGTATCCGCTGTTAAGCAGCGAGGGAATCTCACGGCCGTTTACACAGGAATAGTAATCGGTTCCGTGAAGCGTGAAACATGGCCGCATGGTATCAGAACCGTCGGGGGATGGCAGACTGTTGCCGCCGTTCAGCTGTGAAATCTCGTTTCGCGGGTGGAGCTCCAGATAGGCAGTTCTTTTCCGGAGCCTGGATGTGCAGTAACTGCACAGGGCAAGGGTGAAATGTGTGACACCCATGCCGGGTCCGCAGCCGATAATGCCAACGGTAGTGTGAAGTTTTATCCCTTTTCTGTCAAGACCAAGTATTTTCTCTTACCTCCTTTCTTTTCCAGAATGGCAGAAATCAGCCGTTCCTTTTCCGCGTAAACGCGGTAAGGATCAGGATCGGATGGAAAACAACAGACCCTTTTTCCGAGAAGTTTTGCGAGTGTCTTTGCTGCTTTTGTGTTGTGGTGATTACAGATGCAGACAGTCTGGTCTTGCGCAGGAAAACGTTTCCAGAGGGAAACGGCTGACGTTACATCCCAGTCGCTGCCGCTTAGAACAAAAAAGATCAGATCAAAAGACGCGAGAGTATCCGGATCGACAGGAGCTGTTCCGAAATCTTTTACAAGACAGGAATCTGCCGGAAGCGGAAACTCGATACCCGGACCATAGTTCGGAATACCTCGGAAATATTCATAGTAAAAGATACCTTCCCGCTCCTTTATGTGGTGATTTGTCCGGCACATCGCTTCGAATGTATCTGCCGGATCTGTTGGCATGTAAAAGGAGACAATCCCTTTTTTGTTTAAAGTGCTCACAAGGGATATGGAAAAATGGGTGGCACCTGCACCGGGCCTGCTTCCGATGACAGCTATATTTCTGATGAGATGCGAAGAAGATCTGCAAGCGTGCTGCCGTACACTTTTTAATGCTTCTTTTAAGTCCGCGGCCGATAAATAGCGCTCCGATGGAGAAGCCGCCGTGGCGCGGGCGATAATGCGTGAGAGTTCGGAAAGACCGGCAGGCGCAGCTGCGGCTGCCAGAAAAGCAAGTACTTTTCCAAGGCTGTAAATATCGGAGGAAGGCGTGATCGGAAGTCCGTCGAGGGCCTCCGGCGCTGCATACCTTTCTGTCCCATACAGCTGGAAATGACTGCCGGAACTGGTAAAAAATGAAGCAATTCCAAAATCGATTAATTTTAACTGATTTCCGCATAATATAATGTGTTCCGGTTTTAAATCCTGGTACAGGATCGGACACGGAGACAGGTGATGCAGATAATCCAGTATTTCGCATAATTGAATGCCAAAATTAATGATCAGTTCCTGTGAGATATTTTCCTGATGGAGCACAAATGTGTCCAGTGATTCGCCCTGGATATATTCCTCTGTCATGTAAATATAATCGTCGTCTTCGTCGATATCATATATGAGAGGGATCCCGGGATGATTGAGATTCTTCAGAAGTGTGGCTTCCCGCAGAGAGCCGTCTTCTTTCGAGAAGGAAGGTATATCTGCCGCAGTTTTGGGGATAGATTTGACTGCGCGGTGAACCTTCAGCTTTAGATGTTCGGCAAGGTATACGGTGCTGTTGCTTCCGATGCCCAGAACCGAGATAACCCGGTATTTGCCGAACAGAATCAATTCTTCTATTGCGTAATCCGCTCCTTTCTTGCATAACATGCGTAGCAGATTCGCATCTCATGCATATGTTTATATCATGAAATATGTCGTTTTGCAATTGTTTTGAAATTATTTGTGTATATTTCACAAAAATATGGCAAAATGAGAGGGGAGAAATTTCAAGATGCGATGAAAAGGCATACTTTACATCGAAAAGGCATTTGTTTATAATGTATGTACGGTTTACAAGGGTTTCCGGATGAAGGAAGTGAGGATATGAAAATAGAAAAAGTGAATGAAAATCAGATTCGCTGCACGCTGACAAGAGAAGATCTGGCCGAACGTCAGCTTAAGCTCAGTGAGCTCGCATACAGGACCGAGAAAGTAGATCTCCTGTTTCGGGATATGATGCAGCAGGCAGCTTATGAAGTTGGTTTTGAAGCAGATGATCTGCCGCTTATGATAGAGGCGATACCGATGGCGGACACGATTATTTTATTGATTACAAAAATAGAATACCCGGAAGAGCTTGACACCCGTTTTTCTAAGTTTTCTGATCCGGATCCGGAGGATGTATATGCAGATACCACGGATAATGCTTCGACGGCATTGCAATCCGAAGGCGCCGATGATATTCTGGGTCTGTTCCGAAAGCTCAAAGAGGAACAGGAGGGCAGAAAAGAAGGGCGGGAGCAAGGAGCGGGCCCGGCTGGCGGAGAGCAGACGGAAAATGATTCTGTGAATGTGCTTGTGGATATCACGAAATTATTTGTCTTTCAGGATCTTGGCGAGGTGACAAAGCTTGCCCATATTCTGGACGGTTTTTATACGGGAAGCAATGACCTGTATAAAAATGTGCTTACACATAAATATTATCTGCTGGTGAGTAAGAGCAGTCAGACGCCGGAAGAGTTTAACAAGGTATGTAATATTCTTTCTGAGTATGCGGCTCAACAGTCATATACGCCTGCGGTGGGAGCATTTTTTGAGGAGCATTATCAGAGGATTTTAAAAGAAAACGCGTTGCAGACGCTGGCGGCGCTTTGAATATGAGGAAATGAGTGAACGGGTTCGCAAAACCCCCGCTTTTGGCCGAAATGATGTGATCAGAGCTGGCCGAAAGCGGGGGTTTTGCGGATAAAAGGAATTGTGGCCGGACAAGCCCGGCATTGCATATTATGCGGGATTCCCTGCCAGAAAATCATTGATTTTTGTAACCAGATCATCCGGATTGATTCCATGTACCATTGCTGCCTCTTCGATGGTTTCCATCTGGGAAGACGGGCAGCCAAGACAGTGCATGCCAATGTTTAAAAGAATGGGGGCGACGTTTTCATCGATCTGAAGAAGTTCGCCGATCATAGTTGATTTTGTTACCTGTGCCATGTTCTGATCCTCCTTTATTTCGTTGATATCCGGTCAGATTTAGTGTGCCCGGCAATGTACTAATTATAATACGAATCGGACAGGATTGCAAACAAAATAAGCCGATTTCTCTTTAGGGAAACGGAATGAAAACCGATATATAACACAGACGATGAATTGAATTTAAAGATATGAAAAGGAGATTTGGGTGTATGAGAATTAATTATAACGTGTCTGCAGCGATTGCGAACAAACATCTGCATGGCATTGAGAATGATCTGAGTTCTGTCATGGAAAGGCTTTCTTCGGGATTTAAAATCAACCATGCAAAGGACAGCCCTTCCGGAATGGCGATTTCCAACAAAATGCAGGCGCAGATCGATGGGCTGAACCGTGCATCCAAAAACGGTTCGGACGGTATCTCCGTGATACATATTGCGGACGGAGCGCTGGATGAGACGACGAGCGTCCTGCAGCGTATGAGAGAGCTGGCCGTACAGGCGGGAAATGATGCGACACTGACGCAGGAAGACAGGGAGGCGATTCAACAGGAGATTGAGGCGTTAAAAGAGGAGGTTGACCGTGTTTCACGTGACACGGAGTTTAACGCAAGGCCGCTTCTGGATGGTTTTTTTGATACGAGAGTTTATACCGACCATGCCACCAGGGTTCAGATATCGGATCAGGTGGAACCGGGTGATTATAAGATTACAGTCGATGACTTTGCAACTCAGGCAAAAGACGTAGCGACAGACGGCACGATTGATTATAGAGATGATGCTACGGAAATAGGCGTGGAAGGATACCTGATGTTCAATGGTACGGAGTCTAAGGTGAAAATAGAAGCCACGGATACTTACGCGCAGGTTTATGAAAAGATCAGAGATTCCGCGGCAATTGCGGATATTACGGCGGAGAGGAACGATACGGACGGTACGATTGCATTTACATCAAACCGCTACGGAAGTACAAGTACGATCAAAATTGCATTCAGCAACCGGGAACTGGGCGAGAAGATTGGTCTGACTTCTCCGGATGGCCATGCGATTATCGATGACGGCGATGATGAGACCGAAGGGGTCGTATTCGGAACGCTGGATCTGGCTACGCAGGTGATCAGTTATCCCAAAGGCACAGATATGAGTATCGATACCGGGAAGCCTGCGGCGACTGCAGGGCCTGTCACGATAAACGGGGTTAATTACAGCAATAATGAGAGATGGTCTGCAGACAGGGTACGATATGAACTGTATGGTGGACGAGACGACACACAGTTACAGGCCGATGGTGATTATGACGCGTTTCTGTTGGATGTGGCCAAGTACGGGACGCAGGCGGTGAATCCGTTTACGCCGACCGGTACGGTCACGGTCAATGGCAATCCGGTGCGGATTACCAATGATATGACAGAGCGGGATGTCGCGGTGGCCCTTCAGAATGCAGGTGTCGCGATTCATATGACAAGTCCTGTCAGTATGGAATCATTGCTGACGGGAGCGGATCAGAAATTAAGGATTTCGTTTGACAGTAAAGGGCTGGCCGACCGGTTTGATCTGGATCAGACGGAATATCAGATTATGGAAGTTGTGGATGACAACGGTGTTTCGAGCTGGATTTATGCGAAGGACGATCCGGATTACCCGGCTGGATCCGGCAATTATCTTTACCCGTCCGGCCGTGACGCAGACGGAGGCTTTACCAGCTCTGCAACTGTTTCATATAATGGAAACAAAGTAACGATCACTGATATCGGAGGGGTTTCATTTTCGTTTCTGGTGGATCAGGGTTACGTTGGAGAGATTAATTTTGAGGTCACGGATATGGGCCGGATGACGATTCACATCGGAGCCAATACGGATCAGAATATGCAGATTCGTATTCCTGAGGTATCCTGCGAGACACTTTATATTGATGATCTGGATGTGACGAAGGTGGACGGCGCGGACCGCGCAATGGATCAGCTTGATTCCGCGCTTTCCTATGTGGGGGAAGTGCGTTCCAGGCTCGGCGCTTATGAAAACCGGCTTGAGTATGCGGTGAACAGCCTTGATACATTTGAAGAAAATATGACGAACGCGATTTCACGGCTGAAAGATGCGGATATGGCAAAGGAAATGACGGATTATACGCATCAGAATGTGCTCAATCAGGCGGCGATTTCTGTTCTGACACAGGCAAATGAGCTTCCACAACAGGTGTTGCAGATTCTTCAATAAGAACTGCTTCAGATAGTATGAAAAAGGAGGCCTGTTTTGAAAAAAGAGCAGATTTTGGATTTCACAAGAAGAATCAGCCAGTGCAACAGAAGCGGTCTTATTGTAGTTATGTATGATATCTATTTTGCCTATCTGAACGGGGCAAAATCTGCGTATGAAAAAGGGACGTGGGAGGAATATAAGGAAAATCTCAGAAAGGCTCAGAGAATGATAGATGAGTTGATATCGTCGCTTAATTTTTCCTATGATCTGGCAAAAGAGCTGTACCGTATCTACGTTTTCTGCAGGGATTCCCTTGCGACAGCCTTATACCGGCGGGACATCGGTGAGCTGGTGACGGCGGAGGAACTGATGCGGAAGTTATATACTGCATTTGAGCAGGTGGCAGGGACGGACAAATCGGGGCCTCTCATGAGTAATACCCAGCAGGTGTATGCAGGGTATACTTATGGGAGGGATGACCTGGTAGAAACCTGTCAGGATTCTGACACTTCAAGAGGATTCTTTGCATAAGAATCCTCTTTTGTTTCGTAACGTTTGATGCTTGCAAGCAGAAATTTGTACCGCATCTGAACCGAATTCAGTTCATAGATATAGCAGTCAATCAGATCTGGCTCTACGGCGTTGCCAAGATTACAGTAGGCGTCGCGTAGTTCCTGGGCCGTCTGGTGGAGGTCGTTCATAAGTAGCGTATAGTTTTTATCATTTGCTTTTTCAGTGTGAAAAAAACGCAGCATAGATCCCTCCTTTATGCCTTCTTGTGACACGCCACGGCCGTTTCGGCTGCGTTGTGGGGAGGCACGGATGAATGTCACCCTTTCTGTTATTTCCATTATATTCAAAGTATGAGCAAATAAATCCTGTTCTATGCAAAATAAGGAAAACAATGGTCTGTCATAAAAAGAGAGAAAGGAGCATAAACATACAAAAACAAGACATGGAGGAATGGATGAATACGACACTTTCCTTTGGCGTGATTGCAGGGGCCTGTGGTCTGGTGCTTTTGATTGCCGTTTTAAAGCAGCGTGCGCAGCTTATATTAAGCTTTCTGGTACGGACAGCACTTGGAGCCGTCTGTATTCTGTTTGTCAATGACTTTTTGAAAGAGCAGGGGATCGCACTGGTTGTCGGATTAAATCCCGTCAGTCTTTTGACAGCCGGAATCCTTGGTTTCAGCGGGATTGCGCTTTTATATGCGATTGTAGCCTGCAAATTTTTGTGAAAAGTGCATAAATTTAGGCGCATTTTCATAGAAAAGATAGACAGGCAGGAATGGGACTGCTATAATGCGGATTACAGACATACGAAAGAGGTGATGAATTAGGGAGATTGTAAAAATTGCACTGCCGATATTTCTGACAACGGCGGTGGTAACGGATTTCCGGAAGATGAGGATCAGTAACCGGCTGATTGCTTCCGGATTGATGACAGGACTTGCTTTCCGTATATTAGGGGAGGGAAGTACTGGGATCGTTCATTTTCTGGTGAACATTTCTATTCCGGTTATCTTACTATTTCTTTTTTTTCAACTGCGTGCACTTGGCGCAGGTGATATCAAGTTATTTTCCGTGGCAGGTGGGTTTTTGACGACACGTCAGTTGTTTTATCTGATAGGGACGGCTTTTCTGGTCGCCGGAATTATCGGGGTCGGGAAAATTCTTTATCTTATGTGTACCACAGGCTATTCCGGGAAAAAGAAAACTCTGATACATTTTTCAATTGCAGTTTTATTGAGTTATTTTATTGTGGTCTGGGGGTGTGCCATTGCGTAAATTTGTGGTGGCGGTCTGTGATACGGAAGATGGATACC
>CANDFU010000082.1 GCA_947384095.1 uncultured Roseburia sp.
GGATACCACTTCACGGGCAGAACCCATATACCGGGCAATCTGCCCGTGCGTCAACACAATGCTATCCGAACCAGTCCTGGCTGATTCATCCGAAAGGAAAATTGCCAGACGTTTATCCATACTCATAAACAAAATCTGCTGCATCACCCACATTACATCTGAGAACCGGCTGACCGCAGTTTCCAGCGCAAATATGCGGATGTCCGGATTCCGCTGCGATACCGCCGCAAACGCAGGCCCGCTCACCACACAGCACTGACTGTCCTGCTCTGCGTCTACAAATACCTCAAATGTGATGGTGTCCAGCACACAGGAGGCAGACAGCATACAAAGATCGCCCTTGTGCAGACGGTAAAGCGTGATCTCCTTTCCCTCGTCCGACATCATATACAGACGCAGGCTTCCCGAGCGGACAAAGATCACGCCGGAACATTCACTGCCGTCATGAATATTTTTACCCTCAGGATAAGTGATACTGTAGGAATTCCGGCAGATATATTCCCTGTCCGCATCCGATATCGTCTCCCAGAAAGGGAAGATCTCTTTGTAAATAGATTCAAATACGATTTCCGGCATACTGTTTCCGCCTTCCTCCTTCCGGCTCATTGCCCGCGCAGGCCGCCATATCCACATACTCTCTGTCAGCGGTTCTATTGTACTCAAAAAAATGGTTCAGATCCATGCAGCCACGTCGGCACGCCGACTGGCTTTTACGCCGCTTTCTGCTCAAATCCGTGCAGCCAGTCGGCTTTTAAAAAGTAAATCAGAAAAATTACGGAACTGATGGACCAGGTGATCGGATAGGCCCAGAATACCACCTGTATTTTCGGAATAAAATGCACCGTCACCGTGATATATGTAATCCTGATGATACACCAGGAAATAAGCATGACAAACATCGGCACCGCGGATTTGCCAGCCCCGCGCATAATCCCGGCGATACAGTGGGAGAATGCAAGAAAACAGTAAAACAGCGCCTCCGTGTGTGCCTGCCGCGCCGAGATCGCCACCACTTCGGGATTGGAATCGAAGGCTGCCGCAAAATAGGGGATAAGGAAATAGACGATAATCCCCACCAGTTCCGCGAGTGTCACGGAACAGAAAATCCCGAAAGCAGCGCCCTTTTTCGCCCGGTCATACTGTCTCGCGCCCAGGTTCTGCCCGATAAACGTCGTCAGCGACATGGCAAAGCAGGTAATCGGCAGAAACGCAAACCCCTCGATCTTGGAATAGACGCCGCACCCGGCCACCGCCACCACGCCAAACGCATTGATATTGGCCTGGACAACGACATTTGCAATCGATATAATCGAATTCTGCAGGCCCGACGGCAGGCCGATTCCGATAATCTGTTTTAAAAATTCCGGATGAAAACGGATGTCCGGGATGCTGACCCGGTAAACCTCCTGCGTGCGCACCAGCCGGATAAAACAAAGAATCGCACTCGCCGCCTGGGAGATCGCCGTCGCAAACGCCGCAGAGGCGACGCCCCAGCCAAACACACCGACAAACAGGAGATCCAGGACCACGTTCACAAGCGACGAAAAGATCAGGTAATACAGGGGATGCTTACTGTCCCCGACAGCCTGTAAAATTCCCATCACGATATTGTACATGACAAAGGCGAGCGACCCGGCAAAGTACGTTCGGAAATACGCCGTTGATTTTGGCAATACCGACGCCGGCGTCCCCATCAGCTTTAAAACCTGCGGCGCCAGGACGATTCCCACAATCATCAGGACCGCGCCCGCCGCCAGGCCGAACGCGACATCCGTGTGAACCGCTTTTTTCAACCCGTCATAATCCTGCGCCCCAAAATATCTGGATATCACCACGCCCGCCCCCGCCGCAATCCCATAGAAAAATCCGACAAGAAGAAAAATAAGGCTGCCGGTTGAGCTGACGGCCGCCAGCGCATCGCTCCCGAGAAAATTTCCCACAATCAGGGAATCCACCGTGTTGTACATCTGCTGAAACAAATTTCCCAGAAAAAGAGGAATTGCAAAAGACACAATCCCCTTTCCAATGGAACCCGATAATAGTTTTGTCCCTTTGTTTTCCATATCCACATCTTCTTTCTCTCCGCACGGATTCCCTGCCGGGATGCAAAAGCCGGAGCATTTTCCGGCCGCTGCCTGTGCGGACATAAGAAATATTTTACTCCTGAAATGTCATTTTTGCAAGCCCTGCCACAACTTCTGTTTACTTTTCTGCCCGCCCGGCAGCAGAACCCATTCCCGCCGCATATCGCTTCTGCTGTCGATCATGACGCATTTTCCACGTAATTGCAATCCCTTCGCCCCGACGTCCGTAAGACCCGTCATCACTCCTTAAGCGCTTCCACAAGGCTCTCTTTTCCCGTCCTTCCCTGCCCGTAAAGCATCGAGGCAAAAACCACAAGAAATACGCAGGCCGCCGCGATCACAAAATAGCGCCAGGGCAGATAAAATCCCTCTAGCGAGGCCCCGTTGCCCAGATAATACATCAACGCCGTGCAGGGGACAGCAAAGCAAAACCCGGTCAGAAGGCCGCGGCTCCCAAAAATCATACATTCCAGATTCAGCATCCGCACAAATTCCCCCGGCGTCATGCCGATGGACTTTAGCATGGCAAATTCACGTCTGCGCAGATAGATGCCGGTCGTGATCGTGTTAAAAATATTGGCGGCCGAGATCAGCGAGATCAGAACAATAAAACCATAACAGAACACATTGATCATGACATACATGTCGCGCTCCCGGTCTTCATTTTCCGCAATATCATAGACACTGAAATGCAGATCGTCGTCCAGTAGCCGGCGGATTTCCTCGGCGGCCTGCGCGTGATCCTTCGCCACAAAGAGCTTCTGACTCCAGAATCTGCTCTCAGAACTGTTTTCAGCCATCCCATTCATCACCGTTTCCGCCGCCGACATCGGGCAGACCAGACTGACCCATGACCGGTATCCCTCCAGGCGGCAGCAGCGCTCCGAAAATTCGGGAGAATCCGAGACCTGGTTTTCTACGATATCCCCTATCTTCAGCCCCATCGCCGCCTCCGCCCCGCCGTCTTCTTCCAAAAGGCATAAGATGCGATCTGCAGCCGGCTGGAATACGGAAATCTCCTCCTCCCCGTCCTCCCCATACTCCAGGATACGGTTAAGCACGACGACTTCGGGCTCCGATACATCCGCGTAGTTCTCCGGCGAAAGACGATAGTAAGAGAGCAGCTCCGCAAACAGATCCTCCGGCAGAAAGCTGATGACCGCTGTCATACGCAGATCCGTCTCCTGCACACCGTCCGCCCCGTCGGCCCGGTACATCCGCCGTGCTTCTGCCGTGAGTGCTTCCGCCTCCGGCGCGATGGTGACATAAATATAGAAATCGCCATAGACAGGCTGCGTTCCCTCCGCCTCCGGGATTTTTTTCTCCGCAGCGACAAGCTCGTCGTACGTATGTCCATATGCATTGACGCTGATATCGTAACAACTCAGTTCAACGGCTCTGTGGTAACTTCCGAACAGGTATTGTGAAAAACTGCCCGCCGTGATAAACAAAAGAATACTAAGACCGAGCGAAAGGACGGTCGTCTGATAGCGCTTCCGATTCCGTTTAAAGCTTTTCAGGGCAATCATGCCTTCCGTCCCGAACCGCCGGTAAACCCACCCCGGAACCCGGACCGCCTTTTTCGTCAGGAAAATGTCTTCCCTCTGGCGGACGGCGTCGACCGCGGAGACCGCCAGCGCGCGCCGCATCGGCAGATACGCCGATATCAGCACGGTAACCATGCCGATTGCCGCCGCTGCGGCCAGCGACGCCGGCGAGACAAAAAGCCGCATTTCTACCCCTGCCTCGCTGCCGATCAGATCCTCGATCGGGCCGGAAACCGCGGAGAGCGTGACACCGATTCCGCAGATTCCCGCCGCTATGCCGGCCGGTATCCCGATCAGGCAGAGTACGAACGCCTCATAGCAGACCGTCTGCAGCATCTGCTTTTTCGTCGCGCCGACCGACGATAAAAGCCCGAACTGCTTCGTCCGCCCGCTCACGGAGATGGCAAACGCATTGTAAATAAGAGCGACGGAGCCGAGCACGATAATTGCGATCAGGACGCCTCCCATGCCGTAAAGAACATTGTTGAAATCGCTGCGCACCGAATACCCGTAAAAGCGAAGGAGGGCATTGTTACAAGCGCTCCAGTATGTCCCCGCCCCGGATATTTCCTGCCAGAAACCAATCGCATCCCCAGGACGCTTCAGCACAAAATACCCGTCATAGCGGACGGACGCCGTCTCCCCTGAATGCAGCGCAAGCACCGTGTACCCCGGAGACGAGAAATTTTCGAAAGAAGGGCGCTCATAGATTCCGACGACCGTATAGACTTTTTTCTGTTCCGGGACCAGACGCTCCCTTACCACAGACGCGCCGTCCTCTTCTTCCACGCGCAGGCTATCCTCCTGCCACAGCCTCTGCCCGTCCTCCCCCTCCCGGTATCCGACCGACAGAATAAGAGTCTCCCCCGGCTCAATCTCCACACCGCCGTTAAAAGAAACATGATCCGGAATCAGCACCTCATTCTCCCTTTCCGGCATCCGTCCCTCCGTCAGACGGACGGGCATATGGGCCGCAAACTCCGCGTTCATCTCCCGCACACACAGATAGGGCTTGTAGAAGTTTACTCCGCCCTCCAGCATCGCATAGCCCGCATCCCACAGCTCATAGACACGCCCCGTCCGGACGTCCGCTTTCAGCTTTTCACCGTCCTGCCTGTTTAACCCCCGCACGCTAACGTGCCAGTCTCCCACAGCCGCCTCCTCATAGGCGATCCCGTAATGGCGGACGGACGCGATCATGGCTGTGACCGCCGTCAGCATCGCGGCCGAGAGAATGATGCCGATCACCGTGACAATTGTCCTTGCCCGGTGTGCCTTCAGACTTCTGATCGAAAAACTATGAAAGATATTCATGCCCGGATCACCTCATCCCTGACAATTTTTCCGTCCTCAATGCGGATCAGGCGCTTCGCCTGCAGTGCGATGTTTTCGTCGTGCGTGATCACAAGCAGGGTCTGCCTGTATTTTTCGTTGGAAGCCTTTAAAAGCGCCATGATCTCCTGGCTGTTCTTCGAATCCAGGTTTCCGGTCGGCTCGTCCGCCAGCATGACGGAGGGAGCGTTCATCAGCGCCCGTCCGATCGAAACCCTCTGCTGCTGCCCGCCGGAAAGCTGGTTTGGCAGATGATGCTCCCTCCCATTCAGCCCCAGCAGCCCCAGCAGCTCCGCAAGCCGTTCCGCATTGACACTGCGGCGGTCCATCAATACCGGGAGCGTCATATTTTCCACAACGTCAAGCACCGGGATGAGATTGTAAAACTGGTATATCAGACCGACTTCTCTCCTGCGGAAAATCGCCAGCCTTTCCTCATCCTGCGCATAGACGTCGATTCCGCCCACGCAGACCTTCCCGCCTGTCGGCCGGTCGACGCCGCCCAGAATATGAAGCAATGTCGACTTTCCGGAGCCGGAAGGTCCGGTAATCGCGATAAATTCCCCCTTTTCCACCGAAAAAGAAACGTCATCGAGCGCCTTTACCGCATTCTCCCCTTTCCCGTATATCTTACTGATGTGTTCTACCGTAATCATCACGTACCTCCTGTCTTTTCATTCCAAATCCGCCGCATTCCCGCCGCGCCGTCCCACGTCCCGGGACTTTACGGCTGAATCGCACCTTCCGATGACATACCGCCCCTGCGGCAAGGCGGCATCAGCCAGACCATTGGCTGAATTTCTGTCATTATCTTATCAGATCTGAATGATTTTACAGTGACTTTTCCGTGACAATTTTGTCATTTACTTTGAAAGTCCCCGGACGTTGCGGACTCCGTGCGGCGCCACCCGGCATAGCGGGCTGTGTGCGTCCGCCGGAGGCTCACAGGAAACCCTCTTTCCTGCATGGCGGCGCCGAAAGTTACTTTGAACGCCCCGGACGATGGCCCCGGATGGACGTGTTTACACGCACAGCCATATGGACATCGGACAGGCCGGACGGTATGAGCGGGCAGGCCGGACGGACGGATTGCGGATACCGGCGGCGACTGCGTGGGCGCAAAGTGCGGAGCAACCGGCTTCCTTGTCCCGGTAGTGCGCCGTATCAGCGGAGCAATCGGCTTTCCTGCCTATTTCCCTCAGTTTTCGATCTGCAGATCAAAAATCGCTTCCTCGATCACTCTTACACACTCCTCCGTATGCTTTTTGATATCATTCCCCCAGAACCGGATTACGGTCCAGCCCTCATACAGCAGCTTCTTATTGATCTCGTCGTCGCGCTCCCGGTTGCGGGATATTTTACGGATCCAGAACTCGCTGTTGTTGCTCTTCTCCAGCCTTGGCTTCAGGACCTCCCAGTCCTTTCCGTGAAAAAATTCGCCGTCACAAAAGATGGCGATCTTATACTTCGTCAGCACGATGTCCGGACTCCCCGGAAGATTTCTGCAATTTTTGCGGTACCGGTACCCCTTTTTCCAGAGGGCCCGGCGCAGCGTCACCTCGATCCCCGTATCCTTTCCGCGGATATGCTTCATATTTTTATGGCGCTGCTCTTTCGTCAAAACGTCTGCCATGCCGCCTCCTCTCCGGGTAAATTCCTTATCAACTCAGTTTCCATTACTCCGGCTCATCTTCCCGGATCAGTTCCGCCAGCATTTTCATTGCCATTTCATCCCGTCTGACATTTAAATTCATCAGCATTTTTACGTCGATCAGAATCCCCTGTATCTTCTCGTATTTTTTTTCGTTTGTCTTCCAGTCGCTTACGGCCTCTCCGATGTTTATCATGCCCAAAGCGCCCGCATACTTTCCCCGCAAAGAATCAAACGGCATTAAAAATGCATTGAACACATTCATATTCCCGCCGTGGCGTTCCCTGAATTTCCTATTCCCCGCAACATACTCCCCGTATGTGATCTGTTTGTCGATGGACGCCGATCCGGGCAGATCCCGCGCCTTCCCTGTGACGCCGTACTTATAATATTTCGCATCGAGAAGATACACATCGTCGCGGTATATCATCACCGTATCCGGCTCCAGAAATGCATTGTCATGCCTTTTTCCGTCCACATGCCACGCCGTCTTCGGAAAATAATCCTCTTTTTTCCCGATTCCAAAGACTTTGTCGATCATTTTTTCCCAAACGTATTCAAAACGATATGTCCCATAGCGGTAATTTTTGTCCGCGTCCTTATCCCCGCGGTAATCGATAATGGCCAGCATA
>CANDFU010000083.1 GCA_947384095.1 uncultured Roseburia sp.
AGTGCTGACCAGCGCAAGCACTTCGCCCGTGTAGGGGTTCATTGCCACAGTGCAGCTATTGTCGTCTGCAAAAGCTTCGTAGACGATGCGTTGCAGATGATAGTCGATCGTGAGCCGCACATCGTTTCCGTCCATTTTGCGTGTTTTTGCCAGCACACGTTTTTTTTCACCCGCTGCGTCTGTTATTATGATTTCATATCCGTCCTGTCCGCGCAGCTCTTTTTCGTACAGGCTCTCGATGCCGCTCCTTCCGATTTTACTGTTTTCGGTGTAGCGTTCACCCGGGTGGCTTTCCATGTCCTCTGCCGTCACATTCTGGATATAACCGATGAGATGGGAACCTGCTGCGCCGAGCGGATACTGCCTTACGGCGACGTCGGAGAGCATTACGCCCGGAATCTGTAACAGAGCTGCGTCCCGCTGTGCTTTCAGTAAGGTTTTTTCGTTCGGTTCTTCGGACATCTGCTCCAGCGGAGTCAGTTTTTCCACAGTTTTTAAAGGAACAAAAGAATCACTTTTAACCCATCCGGCGTCCAGTTTCCGGGCGATACTGTCTGTGGACATGCCCAGAATCCCTGCAACGGTTGAAAGATCAGCCGGATTGTCCGCGCGCATTTTTCCCGGCACGATTCCGACCTGTGTTGCGGTTCCTTCGCCGGCGAGGACGATCCCGTTTCGGTCGAGAATACGGCCGCGCTTTGCTTCTTTTATCGATACACGTATCTTATCGCCCGATATGAGTTCGGGAAAGATCATGGTGTCGTCCCATGACAGGGCATAGGGCTGTGTCTTCGCAGCCCCTGCTGTAAACATGGCCGTGTTGGAGTAGGAAATTTCACCGGCGACGGTGTCCATTGCCGCGTCGTAGGAAATGATAATCCGGTTTTCCGGCCGGTCCTGTATATCCGTGATCCGTATGTTTATCTGGCTGGCCTCGATGCCGTCATAGATATGACTGTTCCTGGCCTGGAAGTCTTCCGTGGATATGGCGGACCGGCTTTTTTCATCGAGCATCTCATACATTTTTTCGTATTCCCTGGCATTCAGGAAAGAAAAATACTGTTCGAGCATTTGCCCGGCTTTTTTGTGCTCCTGTGCCAGAAGGCGTTCTTCACCCAGTTTATGGAAGATTCTGGCGGAGACGGCGATAATAACGGAGAAGATTGCGATGATGATTCCGGCAAAAAACAGGCGTCGGAGCATATGTTCACGATGTCGTTTTTTTCTGAGGCTTGTTCTTTTGTATGGTTTTGCGCCCATGGAGTCCTGTCTCTCCTTTTTTGCTTTTGATACTTTTATACTAATACTTCCAGGTCGGGTTTTCAAGACAGACACATTATATTTCATTGCAATTGTCATAATATTTTTTGTTTTTTTTGTGAGAAGGTGGTATAATTGAAAAGAATGTGAAACCGTTACAGGTCAATCAGGTACAGCAATAAGTGGGAGCAGAAGAGATGATAAGAAAAATTGGCAGAAATGACCCGTGCTGGTGCGGGAGCGGACGGAAGTATAAGGCGTGCCATCAGGCGTCTGACGACAGAATTGCGCTGGCTTCGTCGCGGGGGCATATCGTTCCGACACGCGACATTATAAAAAATGAGGAGCAGATTGCGGCGATCAGAGAGAGCTGCAAGATCAACATAGCGGTGCTCGATTATATCGGGGAGCACATCCATGAGGGGATGAATACGGCGGAGATCGACAGGATTGTCTATGAGATGACGACGGATATGGGCGGCGTTCCGGCGCCGCTTCATCTTGAGGGCTATCCTTACAGTGTATGCACTTCAGTCAATGATCAGGTGTGCCATGGATTTCCGTCTGAGCATGTGATTTTAAAAGAGGGGGATATTATCAATGTGGATGCGTCCACGAATCTGAACGGTTATTTTTCCGATTCTTCCCGGATGTATTGCATCGGCGATGTCACGCCGGAGAAGAGAAGGCTGGTTGAGGTTACGAAGGAGTGTGTGGAACGCGGGCTGGCGGAAGTAAAGCCCTGGGGATATCTCGGCGATATGGGGCAGGCGGTCCATGATCACGCGTTTGCGAACGGCTATACCATCGTCAGGGAAATCGGCGGGCATGGCGTAGGGCTGAAGTTTCACGAGGAACCCTGGGTGGGGTACAATACAAAGCGGGGACAGGAGATGCTTCTGGTTCCCGGGATGATCTTTACGATCGAACCCATGGTCAATATGGGGAGAGTGGAGATCTATGTGGATCCGGAAAATGACTGGGAGGTATACACGGAAGACGGGCTTCCTTCGGCACAGTGGGAGATTATGGTTCTTGTCACCAGGACGGGGCATGAAGTGCTCTGCTGGTGAGTCTTTTTGTGAATTGTAAGTTTTAGGGCTTTTGGCAGCTGCGGGGCTTTCAGAGTAAATTTTTACATATCGTTCAAAGACAATTCAAAATTTATACAATATGATTTCACAAATGGGGGGTATATTAATAATGTCACCAAAGTGTGATAAGACTTTTTTTCATAAATTCTCCCCCTTTTTAAAATCCACCATTCCCCCAAATGGTGGATTTGTTCTTTCATAGGAAAGAGCATGCCGCTGTGAAGTGCTGGAATATCTGTCATTCCTGTGAAAGAAAAAGCCCTCCGGGCGGGAACGCACTGCGTCGGAGGGGAATTATGCTGCCAAAGCAGCCCGCCGCAGGCGGAGAATCCGGCCCTGCCGGATTCTTTGTTCTTGAAAAAAAGAAGAGAAGCGGTTATGATAGTTTGTGCCGGGCGATTCGCGTTCCGGCAGGGAGGTAGACAATGGAGAAAAGAATTTCGGGACATACGGGGCTGCTGGCGCTGTTTGGCTCTCCGATCGGGCATTCCGGCTCCCCGATGATGTATAATTATAGTTTTGAAAAGCTGGGGCTTGACTATGTCTATGTTGCAATTGATGTGAAAGAAGATGAAGTGAAAGACGCGGTTGCGGCGATGCGGACGTTTAAAATGCGGGGATGCAATGTGACAATGCCATGCAAAACGGAAGCATTGCGGTATATGGATGAGTTGTCGCCGGCGGCGAAGATTGTCGGGGCGGTCAATACGATCGTAAACGATGACGGGAAGCTGACAGGCTATATGACTGACGGGGAAGGGTTTGTCAATAATTTAAGGGATCACGGATTTGAGATTCGGGGAAAAAAGATGACGATAGCAGGCGGCGGCGGCGCCGCGACTGCGATCCAGGTACAGTGCGCACTGGACGGCGCGCGTGAGATCTCTGTTTTTAACATCAGAGATGCATTTTTTGAGCGAACGCTGGAGACAGCAGGGAAAATCCGCAGAGAAGTGCCCGGATGCGTTGTGAATGTCTATGATATTGCGGATACTGGGAAGATGACGGAAGAAATCCGGTCGAGCGATCTGTTTACAAATGCAACCGTTGTCGGCATGAAGCCGATGGAAAAGGAAAGCGTGGTGAAAGATCCCCTGGCGTTTGCCCCGGGACTTGTCGTGGCGGATATTGTATACAATCCGGAAGAGACAAAGCTTCTTCGGGAGGCGAAGGCCGCGGGCTGCATCTGCATCGGCGGAAAAGGGATGCTGCTCTGGCAGGGCGTCGCGGCATTTAAATTGTATACCGGAATGGATATGCCGGTGGAAGAAGTAAAGGAATTGTTTTTTGGATAAAGAGAGGGAGCGATGAAGAATATTTATCTGATCGGATTTATGGGGGCGGGAAAGAGCTCCGTCGCAAGGGAGATTGGGAAAATGACAGGGGCCGACTGCCTGGAAATGGACGCGCTGATTGAACAGGAGCAGGGTATGGCGATTACAGAAATCTTTGAACGCTTCGGCGAGCCGCATTTCAGAGATCTGGAAACAAAACTGCTGCGTTCCTTTTGCCGCAAAGAAGGCCATATTATTTCCTGCGGCGGCGGGAGCGTCCTGAGAGAAGAAAATGTGGCGCTTATGAAAGAAAACGGATGCATTGTTTTTCTGGCAGCACGGCCGGAGACGATTTTTGAACGTGTAAAAGACAGTACCAGCCGCCCTGTGCTGAATGGAAATATGAATGTTACATATATCGGCGGACTGATGGAAAAGAGACGGGGATGTTATGAAGCGGCGGCGGATGTCACAGTGGAGACGGATGACAGGAAGATCGGGGACATCTGTGATGAGATTCTGCGTCGGGCCGGATGGAAGTGAAAGTAAGTGAAAGGAGACAGATCTCGTTCTGTCTCCTTCTCCTGCGTCATTTCCCTTTTAAAAATTGTTTCCGTTCCAGCCCCAGTTTTCGGTTGGGAAGTAGGCAATATAGATACGGTCCGCCGGGATGGACAGTTCCTGTTCAAAGAGAGCACAGATTTCCGCGGTCATGCGGCTGGCAGCGGAAGAGGAAGGAGCGCCAAAGCTTTTTACTTCCACATAGGCGACGGCGGCGGTGCTTCCCTGGAAAGAAAGATTCATGTTGTCTTCAAAACCGGTCATCACCCAGTTTTCGCCTTTTCCAAGGCACTCGCGGGTAATGCGGTTTAAAGCTGCGGTCAGCGCTTCTTTTTTTGTATTGTCGACAGGAACGGTAGTTTTTGTGTTGATGAACGGCATGGCAGTTTCTCCTTCTGATTGTGATAAGTTTCTTCTCCAGATGAGTATATATGAAAATACCGTCGCTTACAATGCCTGTTTTTAATAGATATATTTTACAAACGTCACTCCGCCTGTTTTTTCGAATAGTTTTAAGACGGATTCGCGTGTCTCGTTTCTGGTAACCTTCAAAGTGATGACGGCTCTTTGTAATTTCCGGGTCCGTTTTCCGATCTGCACTTCTTCAATCTCAAGCCCATAGTCGATCACTTTTTGTGAGATGTCCGCAATGGATACGTCATTTGAAAATTCGATATATACGCCATAACAGACTGTTTCTGAAGAAATAATATATTCCATTTTTTTAAACCGGGTCATGATCAGATAGACAACGGCCGTGGCGATGATTCCGGCGCTGTAAAAGCCGATGCCGATCGCCAGTCCGATGCTGGCAGCGGTCCACAGTCCGGCGGCGGTCGTAAGCCCTCTGACTCTCGTTTTGCCGGAGGTGATGATGCTTCCTGCGCCCAGAAAACCGATGCCGCTGATTACCTGTGCGCCAAGTCTTGCAGGGTCTCCTGCTCCGAAGGAGTCGTACATATACTGCCCGGTCGACATGACGATCGCCGCGCCCAGACAGACGAGCATATAGGTTCTCATCCCGGCGGGCTGGTGTGCCCGGCCGCGTTCCGCGCCGATAAAACCGCCGCACAATATAGCGAGGAAAATGCGGAAACTGACGGAAATGAGATTAAGTTCTTTTAATGTTTTCAGGATTATGGATGCTGTCTGCATATACAATGCTCCCTGTCTGGCGCGCCGTCTGTCAGGAGATCTCTCCGTTTAAAAGCGCGTTGATATTTGTTGTGAGTTCTGCCAGGGAGACGGTGCGTCCGGGAGAGACCGTGCGCCGTATCTCGTACAGAGCAGGCCCGCTGTAAGCAGCCGTCTGCAGCAGATCAAGCAGTGTGCTCCACGGATTTATGCCGCGCCCGGGCAGATCATGTCTCTCGTCCTCCCCGTCATAGTCCGACAGATGCAGCGAGACGGGGCAGTATCCGCGCCGCAGCATATTCTGAAGGAACGATACGTTGTCTTCCGACAGAGAGTGGTTGGTATCAAAAACAAAAGAGGCTCCGGTAGCGTCTAAGAGATCGGCCAGTTCGCCGGAAGCGTTCCCCAGGCAGGTGCGCGGGAGGTTTTCCAGGCCGAGAATCATTTCATTTTTTTCTGCGGCCGCGGCAAGCGTCTTCAGGTTCCGGATGGCGTTTGCGATCCGGCGGCCCCGTTCTTCTGTTGCAACCGGCTCAAAGCTCGGATGGATGACTGCGACAGAGATGCCGGCCTCATGAGCGGCTTTGATCAGTTCGATATCGTCCCGCAGAGCTTCTATGGCGTCGTCCCGTGACAAGTCCCATTTTTCCGAAAACGGCAGATGAATGCTCCAGGGAAGCAGTCCGAGTGAACGGCAGTACGCGCCAAATTCCCGGGCGGTTTTTTCTTCGGTAAAATGATAGTTCTCAAAATAATCGTCGTGCGAAAACGACAGTTCGACGCAGTCAAATCCGCAGTCTTTTACTTTTTTCAGGATCGTCTGGCAGTCTTCCCACGTTTCCCTCTTTTCGTTTTCAAAAAAGCTGAGGGAGATTCCTTTTTTCCAATGATACATTTTGACAGACTCCTTTGCTTTATTTGCTCACTGAATCAAGCTGGCCTTCGATAATGTAGCGCTGCAGCAGGATGTAAAGTGCGATGACCGGGAGAAGGGCGACCGCGCATTCGGCACAGGCAAGCGGCACATTCTGGACTGCCCCCGCCGCGACGGAAAATGCTTTGCGGACAATCAGGATCACAGTTGCCTTGCGGGAATCTGTCAGCAGGTAGGTCGGCATCGCGTAGTTGTTCCAGGTTCCGACGGCGATCATAATAAGCCTTGTCACCGTGACGGGTTTCAGCTGGGGAAGAATGATCTGAAAAAAAGTCCGGAAGATTCCCGCGCCGTCAATGGCTGCCGCTTCGTCGAGGTCTTTTGGAATGGATACGATAAAGGATGTATAAAAAAACATGGTTCCGGCCATGCCGATGGCCGCCGTCTGAAGTGACAGAGCCCATATCTTGTTAATCATGCCGAATTTTACCATCAGTGAATAAGTACCGACCAAAAGGGACAGGCTGGGAATCATCATGATACAGATATTAAAAGTTCTTAAGGCAGAGGAAAGGCGCCCGCCTGCCCTTGCCAGGCCATAGGCGGCCAGGCCCCCGAAAACAACTTCGATTGCACACACTTCCAGCACATAGAGGATGGAATTTTTAAATCCGTTTATCAGTTCCGGTGTCGAAAATGCCTGTATATAATTGTCAAATGTCCATTTTTCCGGAAAATACAGACGTGGCGTCAGGTCTGTCATATATCGGAAGGACTGATTCAGCATAACATAAATCGGAAGCAGGTACAAGAGAATCAGAAAAACGGATGCAATGTAGACGCCGACATGTACCTTTTTATTCGGAGCCGTCAGTTCTTTCATTTTCACTTTTTCGTATGCTGCGGATTTCATCAGTATTCCACCTCCTTGCTTCTGAGG
>CANDFU010000084.1 GCA_947384095.1 uncultured Roseburia sp.
ACACTATAACCTACACTCTTTCCCTACACGACGCTCTTCCGATCTGCCGCTCCCCCTGTAATCAAGCATTTCGTCCGCCGCTTCCTTTAAGACTTCCTCCGGAAGCACTGCGGGCCCTGCGGAAAAATTATATACTCTGCTCATCGTTTCCTCCTCTATCCGATCACTTTTTTAAATCCTCATCCGTAAAGGCACTGCTGATATCCGCTCCCGGCGCCACCATCGGCCACACCTTATCGTCACTGTCAATCATGCAGTCGATCACAACCGGGCCGTCGGCCCGAAGCGCCTCTGAGAGCGCCGCGCGAAACTCTTCCCGGGTTGTCGCGCGGTATGCCTTTGCCCCCATCGCCTCCGAGAGCCTGACAAAGTCCACACCGTCGTCCAGTACAGTGGCCGAATATCGTTTTTTATAAAACAAATCCTGCCACTGCCTCACCATGCCGAGCACATGATTGTTGAGAATAATCTCGATCAGCGGCAGCTTCTGTCTGACTGCGGTGGCAATTTCGTTCATATTCATGCGGAAACACCCGTCCCCCGCAAAATTGATGACGCACCGGTCCGGATCCGCCGTCTTTGCGCCGATCGCAGCGCCAAGCCCGTAGCCCATCGTCCCAAGCCCGCCGGATGAAAGGAATGAACGCGGGCTCTTATATTTATAATATTGCGCCGCCCACATCTGGTGCTGGCCGACTTCCGTAACGATCACAGCTTCCCCCTTTGTCGCACGGTAGACTTCCTCGACCACATAAGGCCCTGTAAGCCCCTGCGGCGGATAATGAAGCGGATATTTTTCCTTCCGTTCCTCTGCCGCGTCCATCCACTCCTTATGTGCCTGCGGCTCCAGCCGTGCATTGAGGCGCCCTAATACTTCTTTCAGGTCGCCGATGATACAGGCGTCCACACGGATGTTCTTATTGACCTCCGCAGCGTCCACATCGAGCTGCAGGATCTTCGCCCCTTTCGCAAAGGTTTCCGCATTTCCGATCACCCGGTCAGAAAAACGCACCCCGGCCGCAATCAGAAGATCACATCCGCTGACGCCCAGATTGGACGCCTTTGTCCCATGCATCCCAAGCATTCCGGTGTAACGCGCGTCCGTCCCGTCAAAAGCGCCCTTTCCCATCAGCGTATCGCAGACCGGGGCGTCCACTTTCTCCGCAAACGCAGCCAGTTCCGCGCTGGCGCCCGAAATCACGGCGCCGCCCCCCACAAAAATATAAGGCCTCCCGGCTGCACGGATCATCGACAGCGCCGTCTCAACGTCTTCCTCGCGGATCGTCTCCGTCACACGGCCGACCGGCTGTGCTTCCTTATATGTATATTCTGTCCTCGCCGCCGTGATATCCTTTGGAATATCGACCAGCACCGGGCCGGGCCGGCCGGCCTGAGCGATCTTAAACGCCCTGCGTATGGTTTCCGCCAGCTTTTCCACGTCTTTTACGATAAAATTGTGTTTCGTGATCGGCGTTGTGATTCCCGCAATGTCAATCTCCTGAAAACTATCCTTTCCCAGAAGCGGCACGGTCACATTACAGGTAATCGCCACAATCGGCACGGAATCCATATAAGCCGTCGCAATCCCGGTCACAAGGTTGGTCGCGCCGGGGCCGCTTGTCGCAAAACAGACTCCCGCCTTCCCCGTACTTCTCGCATAGCCGTCCGCGGCGTGCGCGGCCCCCTGCTCATGGGAAGTCAGTATATGGTTTATCTCGCTCTGATGCAGATACAGTTCATCATATAAATTTAAAATAGCTCCGCCCGGATACCCGAATACCGTATCCACGCCCTGTTCCTTTAAGCATTCAATGACAATCTGCGCACCCGTCAGATTCATGTCAGATCCCTCTCTTTCTCCCCTGGAAGCTGCAAGATGGCCCCACGGTTGCCGGACGTCACCAGAGACGCATAGCGCTTTAAGTACCCGTCCGTCACTTTCGGCTCCCGCGGCTGAAACGCGGCGCGGCGGCGTTTTAACTCTTCCTCCGGCACGCAAAGTTCCAGCTTTAATTCCGGTATATTGATCCGGATGGTATCTCCCTCCTCCACCAGGGCAATCGGGCCGCCCACAGCCGCCTCCGGTGAGACATGGCCGATGGATGCCCCGCGGCTGGCGCCGGAAAAGCGCCCGTCCGTGATCAGCGCGACAGACGAACCTAAGCCCATGCCGGCAATCGCGGACGTCGGATTCAGCATCTCACGCATGCCCGGGCCGCCCTTTGGACCTTCATAGCGGATAACGACAACGTCTCCGGCCACAATTTTCCCGCCCTTGATGGCCTCGATCGCATCCTCTTCACAGTCAAAAACTCTGGCCGGGCCCTCATGAACCATCATCTCCTGACAGACTGCAGAGCGTTTTACCACGCTGCCGTCCGGCGCAAGGTTTCCTTTTAACACGGCAAGGCCGCCCGTCTTACTGTATGGATTGTCCACCGGACGGATGACTTCCGGATTTTTGTTTACCGCGCCCGCGATATTTTCCCCGACCGTTTTTCCCGTCACAGTCATACACTCCGTGTGCAGAAGTCCGACGTCGGCAAGCTCCTTCATCACGGCATAGACGCCGCCAGCCTCGTTGAGATCTTCCATATAGGTCGGACCTGCCGGCGCAAGATGGCAGAGATTCGGCGTCTTCTCACTGATCGGGTTCGCATATGCGATATCAAAATCAAAACCGATCTCATGCGCGATCGCCGGGAGATGAAGCATGCTGTTTGTGGAACACCCCAGCGCCATATCCACTGTCAGGGCGTTTAAAATGGCCTCCTTCGTCATAATGTCTCTCGGACGGATATTCTTTTGATACAGTTCCATCACTGCCATACCCGCATGCTTCGCAAGCTTGATGCGCTCCGAATAAACGGCAGGTATCGTTCCGTTTCCGCGAAGGCCCATGCCAAGCACCTCCGTCAGACAGTTCATGGAGTTTGCCGTATACATCCCCGAACAGGAGCCGCACGTCGGACACGTTTTCTCCTCGTATTCCCTGACCTCTTCCTCGCTCATCGTCCCGGCCGCATACGACCCGACCGCCTCAAACATGGACGACAGAGACGTTTTCTTCCCATGTACGTGTCCTGCCAGCATCGGCCCGCCCGAGACGAACACTGTCGGCACATTGATACGTGCCGCCGCCATCAGCAGACCCGGCACGTTTTTGTCACAGTTCGGAACCATCACAAGGGCGTCAAACTGGTGCGCCAGCGCCATGCATTCCGTGGAATCCGCAATCAGATCCCGCGTGACAAGGGAATATTTCATCCCAACATGGCCCATGGCAATACCGTCGCAGACGGCGATCGCCGGAAACACCACCGGAACACCGCCCGCCTCCGCCACGCCAAGCTTTACGGCGTTGACAATCTTATCGAGATTCATATGGCCCGGCACGATCTCATTATAAGAGCTGACGATGCCGACCATCGGCTTTCCCATCTCCTCTTCCGTAAATCCGAGCGCGTTAAAAAGACTTCTATGGGGCGCCTGCTGCATCCCTTTTTTTACCTGATCACTTTTCATCGTTTATTTCCTTTCCTGCTCTGTTTATCACTGTTAAAAACACTGACAGCCCGCCGCAGCGCGTACTCCGTGTCCGGCCGCGCAGAACCAGCGTGGCGGACAGCCGCCGGAGGCTCCTGTGAACTCCCTTTCATTCATGGTAATGCCAAAAACAGCGGCATGGGAGTCCGAAAGCCAGGCGCTTTCGCGCTTCACAACAAGGTCTTTCCCACTGAAACAAGAAACGCCGCAACCGCCGCAATCAGTGCCAGCTTTACCAGGAACTTTATTTTCCTGACCAGACCGACAAACAGCAGCACAACGCCGGCCACGGCAACGCTTATCATAATCCCTGTCAGCTCCATCCAGTCTCACCTTTCATTGTATTCGAATAAAGAGTCCGGTGCGACGTGCGCATCCCTCCCACGGTTTTCTTTTCCAGGACGCAGTTCCCGGTAAATCAGACCTGCACGCCCCTTACACACGGGCCGCAATCAGATCTCCCATCTGCTTTGTCCCCACCTGCACGATTGTCTGCGCGTCCTTCGTCCCGGCGCTTTCCTGCGGCAGAATGTCGACGGTGCGGTACCCTTCCGCGAGGACCCGCTTTACGGCGTTCTCAACGGCATCGGCTTCCTTATCAAGATCAAACGTATAGCGCAGCATCATCGCAGCGCTTAAAATCGTGGCGATCGGATTTGCAATCCCCTTTCCGGCAATATCCGGCGCGGAACCGCCGCTCGGCTCATAAAGGCCGAACTTCGTATCGTTTAAGCTGGCGCTGGAGAGCATCCCGATGGAACCTGTGACCATGCTCGCCTCGTCCGAGAGAATATCGCCAAACATATTTTCCGTCAATATCACGTCAAACTGCTTCGGGTCTTTTACAAGCTGCATCGCACAGTTGTCCACCAGCATATGTTCATAGGATACTTCCGGATATTCTTTCGCCGTCTCCTCCACAACCCTGCGCCAGAGCCTGGATGAATCCAGCACATTCGCCTTATCCACACTCGTCACCTTTTTCCGGCGTTTCATTGCAATCTCAAATCCGCGCTTAGCGATCCTGCGGATTTCGTTTTCATTGTATGTAAGCGTGTCCGTGGCAGTCACGACACCGTCCTTCTCCTCCGTCCTGCGTTCCCCGAAGTAAAGCCCTCCCGTCAGCTCACGCATGATCATCATGTCAAACCCGGCCCCGATGATATCCTCCCTCAGCGGGCAGGCTCCTTTCAGCTCTTCATACAGGTAAGCCGGCCTCAGGTTGGCAAATAAATTCAAAGACTTCCGCAATTTAAGAAGTCCCGCCTCCGGGCGCTTCTCCGGCGGCAGCCGATACCAGGGCGAAGTCGACGTGTTGCCGCCGATCGATCCCATTAAAACCGCATCGGAAGCCTTTGCCGCCGCAACGGCCTCTTCCGTCAGGGGCTCCCCTGTCGCATCAATCGAGCATCCCCCCATCAGAATTTCTTTATAATGAAAGACATGCCCATATTTCTCTCCGATCTGATCCAGTACCTTTTTCGCTTCCGCGACGATCTCCGGACCGATTCCGTCCCAGGAAATCACACCAATCTGATATTCCATATTATCCCTCATTTCTGCGCCGCTTTTTATTTTTCTATGATAATGTATCTCCGGCAACATTGCAACAACTGGCACTATTTTTCTTTTTCATGCCTGTCATAACCTGTTATTATAATACTTCGTTTTTCCATTCTCATACGGTCAGGGCGTCAGAAGGATGCACGGCACCAGGGGTGCTTCTGACGCCCCCGGCCACATACGAATAAAATTTCGCCAAAAAGCCTGTCATGCTTTCTTCGATCACACAACAGGCTTTTCACCTTCCAGACTATTCCGCCGCATCCTCCGGCTTCTCCACCGCCGCGACCGCTGCCTTCTGCATGGGGATACGACAGTTTTTATTGCTCCCAAATTCCACGATGATATCGTCATCCGAAATATCAATGACCGTCCCGTAAAAACCGCTGGTCGTCAGAACGGTATCTCCGACCGCCAGCTCTGAGAGCATCGCGCTTTTCTTCTGCGCCTCTTTTTTCTGCGGGCGCAGCATAAAAAAATACATAAAGCCAAACATAATCACAAGCCAGATCAGCATGCCCCCCATGCCGCCGGCCGCGCCAGGTTGCGTCGCCAAAATTGATAACATCTTTTTTCCTCCTAAACAGTTTCTTAATAGCATTAGTGTACATTGTACACAAAATATGCGGATTGGGCAAGCATTTCCGCAATTTCTTTTTATGGCCTGACATAAATTTCCGAGAGCTGTTCCAGAATGGCCCCGGCGACATCCGGTTTGTTCATCGTATAAATATGCACATGGCTGACCCCGTTGGCAATCAGATCGATAATCTGCTCGGCAGCATACGCGATCCCTGCCTGCCTCATCGCCGCAGGATTTCCGCCGAAACGGTCGACGATCGCCAGAAAACGCGGCGGCACGCTGTTTCCCGAAAGGGATACGATCCTTTTAACCTGCGCCGCGTTCGTCACCGGCATGATTCCGGCCACAATCGGAACCGTGATCCCGATTTTCAGCGCCTTATACAAAAAATTGTATAGAATATGATTGTCAAAAAACATCTGCGTCGTCAGAAATTCACAGCCCGCGTCCACTTTTTCTTTCAGATGAATCAGATCTTCCCTGACCGAAGCGGATTCCGGATGTCCTTCCGGATAGCAGGCGCCGCCGATGCAGAAATCCCCCTGCGCCTTAATATCCGCGATCAGCTCACTGGCATGATGGTACTGCCCCGGCAGTGGGAAATCAGCATGCTCCGGAATATCGCCCCGCAGCGCGAGGATATTTTCAATCTTTTTTTCCTTTAACTCCGCGATCACCTGCGCCACTTTTTCCCGCGTCGAGGACGCGCAGGTCAGATGCGCCAGCGCCGGGATATTATTTTTATTCCGCACCTCGTCCGCCAGCTCCACCGTGTAATCCGACGTGCCGCCCGTGGCTCCGTAAGTCACACTCATATAAGCCGGCTTAAGCGCCGCCATCTCCCCTACAACCCGTCTGTAATCTGCAAGCTGCGCCCCCTTCTTAGGCGGAAAAAGCTCACAGGAAATCGTAACCTTTTCTGAATCCAGCAACTCTGTCAGTCTCATTTTTCCCTCCATGCCGGCTTAAAAACTCCGGAGCTTATCCGTCCCGTCGTCCACCGTGTTCTCAATCTTCCGTATCTGAACATAATAAGAATTGCCTTCGCTGACGCGGACTTCCACACGATCGCCTTCTTTCCGTCCCAGCAGCGCTTTCCCGAGCGGGGATTCATTGCTGATCCGGTTTTCAAGTGAATTGCCGCGCACCGTGGTGACAATCTTATACGCTTCCTCCTCATCGTCCTCTTCAAAATACACCGTGACCGTGTTGTTTATCCCCACCTCATCGTCCGCCGACTCCGTCGGGATAATTTTCGCGGTTTTGATCATACGCTCAAGGTATCGGATCCGGCTTTCATTCTGATTCTTATCGCGCTTTGCGGCATGATATTCAAAGTTTTCGCTCAGATCCCCATGCGCACGCGCTTCCTTTACTGCCTCCAGCGCCTGTTTCCGGACGACAAGCTTCCGATGCTCGATCTCCTCCTCCAT
>CANDFU010000085.1 GCA_947384095.1 uncultured Roseburia sp.
AATAGTACTGGGGATTGTTAAAAGCGTTATACTCCTTAAAGATATCCGTACAGGCGTCCACGGCGATCCGGCTGGCGATACGTCCGCCGTATGCCTTCCCGGCCCCGTCCGCCAGCACCGCCATCACTCCGGCATCCGTCCGCAGAATTTCCGCCAGATCTTCCTGGACTTCCCTGTCGCCGATCGTCGTGCTTTTCCCTGTATCTATTCTGCTTTCCTCCCGGCGCTGCCGCCCGCCCGCAAACAGTTTCACAAACTCCAAGATAACGATACAGCCTGCCATCACCCCGATCACCCAAATATGTATATCCATAGACGCCTCCCGTTTTATTCCGGCTCATTTCCCCACATAAAATTCATTCCGCAAAAAGGAATAAATACAAACGTTGATTTTCCCAGTTCTATTTTGTCATATGCGTTCAGCGACGTCGGCACATATACCGCATCCTCATTCAGATACACCAGCCCGTTGGAATCTCCGGGCAGAAGTACCGTCTCCTTTTTCTTTGGATCGAACACGATCACCGCATGGTTGCGGCGGGATATTTCATTATCGCCCAGTATCTGGATATCCATGTCATCAGCCCTGCCCACAAAATTCTTCCCGGATACCACCTTATAGTCCTTCCCCTGCCTGGGGCCGGAGATACACACGATCCAGCCGCACACCGGCTTGACATCCTCCCGAAAGAGCGCCTCTTCCACATCAATATCCGACTGGCCGGTTTCCTTCTTTTCCGGCGTTGCAGTCTCCAGGTTACAATACGGGCACACTGTTCCATAGCGCTTTTTGCTGAACATATGCCCATTCTGACACCGAATTAAATTTGAAACTGTATCTCCCATTCTCCATTTCCTCCATAACCATAGATTTATGATATATTTACGACAGCCGAAGCCTTGTCAATCCGATATAAATAATATCGCCCCTCTCTGTCTTACACGGTTTTCCATAAGCGATCCGGTATTTTTTTCCGTCCCTCTTTAACACACTCACTCCGTTTTTTGATGAAATATCCTCTATATACCAGTCATCGCCGGAATAATTGAGCACGGCATGTTCCACGTCGATCATCCCGGCATAAGCCGTCTGATCCAGATTTACGTCCACATGGTTTTCCCCTGTATCTCTGCCGATCACCACACCGTTTTTTCCGTATATATTCCAGGCCGCGATACGTTCCCCCTCCTCGCTTAAGAGTACCAGTTCCGTAGGCATCCCCGCGGACTGCTGCTCTTTCGCCGCTCCCGCAGACTGTTTTTCATATTTCCCGTTCTTTTCGCCGCTCACTGCCAAAAACAGATGGACTGCGCCCAAAACTGCCGCCGCAAGAATGTACACCCCTCCTTCTTCCGCCCCGAACCGGTTAAAGATAAGCAGTGCGATCGCAACACATAAAATTGTAATAATCAGATCTATCTTTTTTCTCATAATTACTTTCTTATCCTCATAAACCTTTCAAATATGTCAGTCGTATCCAGCGGATTTTTTTTCTTCGGATTCAGCTTTTCCTCATTTACAATATCTTTTGTATCGGGGTTAAACCCAAAGAAGCTCTCAAAATTCTTATAAATATTTTGAAAATCCACCGGGTCTGCACCGCGGCTGTCATTCCGCACATTAGAAGTTTTCTTCTGATTCCCGTCGTATGCCCTGCGTTTTTCCGGATCGGAAAGAATACTGTACGCCTCCGAGATCTCGCGGAAGCGCCGCTCGCATTCCTCATCCCCCGGATGCATATCCGGATGATACCGCTTTGCCAGTTTTCTGTATGCTGCCTTTATTTCCTCTTCCGGCGCTTTTTCGGACACACCGAGTATCCGATACCAGTCCGTCATACCATACACCACCCATCTCACTCCTGTACGATGAAGAAGGGCACGCCCTCACGGACATGCCCTCCCTGCGTTTCGGTAACCGTCAGGCTCCTACATATCCGCCTTCGATCTGGATCGCATCCAGCTTGTCTTTTTTCTGTTTGATCACGATCGTAAAGGTACCCGTTCCGTCGCTGTTGGAAAAGTCTTCCTTATAGTCGATCACAAAAGCTCTCGGGAAGCTGTACTTTCTTTCCACGATCCCCGCATTGATGATCTCCACCTCCACCTGGCGGTATGCTGCCGCATCCTCAGCCGGAACCATAGACCATTTGCTCATCTGGAGCGTGCTGTCAAACGGATCCCCGTCTGTCGCCACCAGTATCTTTCCCGATATTTCCAGCGTACATCCCACATCCTTTGTCCTTGCATTGGAATCCAGCGGGATGTCGGTGCGGAACTTTACTTTCTGCACACATTCTTTTGCAACCTCAAAACTGTTTGCACCATTGACCATCACTCTTAATGACATTTTCCCACTCCTCCTTATGCTCCAAATCCGCCTTCAACGGCAACCATTCTGGTCAGATCCTTTTTCTGCTTTACATGCAGATAGAACTCTCCTACCCCGGTCTCATCGTCCAGCGACTCCTCATACTCCATAACAAACGCATTCGGCAGCGTAACCTCGCGCACGATCTGTCCGGCCGCAACCACACTCACCTTTACATTTCGGTACGCGTCCGCGCTCTCGCTCGGCACCACGCTCCATCTGGCCAGATTTAAGGTCGCATCCTGAGCTTCCGCCCCCAGCGAGAACAGCATCTTTCCCCAGATTTTTAATGCGGCGCCGTTATCCGTTGCCCGCGCATTGGAATCCGCCGGAATCTCCGACTGAAACTTTACGCTTCTCACACACTGCTCGGTCAGGTTTACCGGACCTGAGCCATCAATTGATACTCTGAATCCCATAATTTATTCCTCCTGCTGCAATAAATTTTTATAAAATATGGCAACCCATATTTTTTCTACTGTACATTGGAAGCCAGACGGTTGATCTGTACTTCCAGGTTTCTCGGACTGCCGTTAAAGGAGATCGTCAGCTCGCAGATCCCGGTCGTGTCGTCGATCTCATACTCCAGATTATCTCCCTCCCGGATGATCGCATTGATGCAGTCCTTTTTGGCGATCCATTTGCTTTTCTGGCTTCTCGGGTTCGTGGAGAAGAAATTCCTGATATTATCCTCTTTGAAGTCCCCGGTTACATACCGCAGTATCCTCTCGATATAAGTAGTGACCTGTGTCTTATATACCGGTTCATAGGACGACTGTTCCGAGTCATACAAAAGATTTCTCGCCTTATAAACCGTTATATTTGTAATAGCCGCCCCGTTTAGCGATGCATTCTCCGACGCAAATACCCAGCCGAAATTCTTCTGATTGATCTGAGTCTTGATCGTGTTGGTAAAGCCTGTGATCTCCTTGGGCATGGTCGTATATGCCATCAGGGAATTATTGCCCGCCTCAATGTCAAACCGGACGCCCGGCAGTTCCAGATCCGTTTTTATCTTATTCACCGCAAAATGGTTTTTCAGGTACTCCGGACACTGGCAGGCCGCCCTGAATCCCGCCGCCACATATGCGCCGTTGATATAGACGCCTTCGATCCAGAGTCTTACCACATCTTCTTTTTCCTTCGACAGCTCCGCGCCGTTTTCATCTGTCACATGCATTCTGCTGTCAAGCACCACTCCGGATTTATTCTTCGGAAGAACCGTAAAATTGGGAAGGACCGGTATCGCAAATTCGCTGTACGGTTTCCCCATCAAAGGCGCGCAGCGCTCTATCGCTTTTTCGATCCCCTCCGCGGCCATCGCGTTAAATGTCGTCTCTTCCCTGTTCTCAAAGGAAAAGAATGTCTCCACACGGTAATCTTTCAGTACGTCGAGCAGAGCGGATAGGGATTCCATGCTGTTTACATCCGTCCCGGCTTTCTTCACATTTCCCTGAAACCGTTCCCTCTGGATCTTATTTGTGACATTCTGATTCCAGGATAAGTTCGGATAAATCGCGTACCAGATCGTATCCCTGAAGTTATTTTTACTGTTTGTCGTGTTCAGATAAGTGATCAGCCGCGGAATATTGGAGCTCTTCGCGAGCATCTCCGGCGAAATATTAGCGATCACCAGCGTCGGCGCCATTCCTTTCGTCTTCGTCTTATACTGATCAAAGAACATTCTGATTCCCAGCAGTTTTTCCACCAACGGCTTTACGACTTTGATAAAATTATCCTTCGATGTGCGGTAAAACTCCAGATAGGAGTTATAATTCGCCACCTCCGTCTCCATATTCACTTCCGTCCGCCCAACGTCCGTCAGAGGGCAGAACGTCCGCACCACAAGATTCTGCACATAATCGTTTGGAGCTTCCTCGCTGACCGACCTGTAATCCTCTTTCAGAACTTCGATCAGGCCTGCTGTCTCCGTATCTTCCAGAACAGCCAGGGCTGTATTATCTTCCTTCGGCGCTTCCAGGATCTTTAACTCTCCGTTCTCCGCCATGGTCAGCATACCGGCGATCACACCCTTCCCGCCGCTCGACTGTTCCCCGCCTCCCAGCAGAAGACGTGTCTTGATGTCCTCGATTGCCAACGGAAGCATCGCCATAATATTGTTGTAGTTTTTGCTGGCGTCCTCAAACAGGAGATTCAGCTTATCGCCCAGATCCAGCTTTGCCGGATCGCCGTCCTCCAGCTCCGAATATTTTTTATAGTTGTAGCGGATCTCTTTGCGGACCTGTTTGATGTCCTCCATCACCTTTTTCGGCGAGATCATCTCCAGCAGCTTCTCAAAATGAAACTCCACATTTAAAAGCCCCTGAGATTTTCTGGAATCCATCACGGTCAAAATCGTTTTAAAGAAACTGTCATAGTCATTCAGATTGATCACCGTCAGCATGGATTCCGGAATATTTTCAGACGTGTGCTCTTCCGATCTGTATACCTGACCGACTGAGATCCTGCATCGTAAAAAGACCATACGCGCGGCTCAAATTTTCGCTCCATCTCCTCATAACTGTGACATTCCAGGTGCTGGTTGATCTCCCGCATTTTGTCGTCATCCAGACTGTCCAGCCCTCTCACATCTCCCACCAGCGTCAGCAGATCCATTTTATCCGGACTGATCACATCCAGAAGCAGTGTACGGTTTGTTTGGTTGATTATCTCCATTTTTTTCCACTCCCTTACTTTATATTTTTAAGATGTATTCTTATGCTGTTTCAGACGGTTTCAAGACCTTGTACTGGAACGTTAATTCACTTATTTCATCCTCAAAAGCGATGTCAACTTTCGCATTCTCCTGCAGCGGATAGCTCTTCCTTCTCATCAGGATCTCCCCGCTTTTCATAATGCAGCAGTCGGACTGATTGGTCAGGATAATGCTTCTTCCCTGCCCGGAACTGACATAGATTCTTTCCGCTCCCTCAAATTTTTCTTTTATGCCGCAGCTTTCCAGTATTTCCGCAACCGTCACTACTTTTGCGGCCGGAAGGCGGAACAGATCATAGGACAGCGGCGCGATATCATAGCCCGACGGCGCTCTTGTTATATAAATGTTCAGCTTTCCAACATAACTGGCCCTTCCCGGCGCCGGACGGTCATCCCGAACGGCGTTCGCTCTCGATATCCGCCTCTCCTTCGGCCTCCGAAACACAAGAACCGCCAGAATTCCTGCCAGAGCGGCTACGATAACGCCATATAACATATAAGGCGGTTCAGGTTCCGGTTCGGTGACCGGAAGCGGCGGCGCCTCCTCCAATTCCAGCTCCATATTTTCTATCGACAGTACGTTTACCGGCAGAGCGGAACAGTCGAAGCTTATTTCCTTCACTTGGTTTTCTGTCACGGTTATTCTGTCGGACAGGGTCCCTTTTTCCAGCGCCTTTTCTTTCTTCTCTTCCCCTGTCTTTATGCCTATCTTTTCATGCTCAAAGTAGTCGCCTGTCCAAAGTCTTATGTTTTCATTGGCCGCATCATAAAACGTATATTCCAGCACCGCCACCCTGTCATAGCGCAGAGCGCCTTCCTCAGAGGGCTCTCTGTCCTCATAAGTAACTTTTACCCCGGGGATCACACGATACTCCGGAATCAGCAGTATCCGTACCTGGCTTCCCGCTGTTCCCGCAAAGCTGATTTCCAACAGGCTGTCCTTAGGCCTGCCCACTTCGATCAGAGAATATCTCTCACCTGTCAGCTGGCTTGCGCTCTCCGCCCTGAAGTTCGTCTTTACATTTCGGATCGGCTCATCGCTCGTCAACAGCAACCGGACCGTATCCGCATCGGGAAACGGCAGCTCGATCGATACATTCTCCGTCCCCCCGTCCGCATCTATAATTGCCGCCGTCATCTGTCTGACGCCGAGACGGGCCGTCACTATCGATTCTACCACTGCGGGAAGCTCCAGGGCCTGCGGCGCATAATAGATGCCGCCGTCTGTCAGTGCAGCGGCCTGAAAAATGGAATTTTCCGTATTTTCCATCTCCTCCCCCAGACCTGCCACATGGATCACGATCCCCTCCCGGCCCGCCGCATCCACCGCCTTCCGATATGCCTCACCGGACTGTTTTGTCCGTCCTTCATCCTGCATCAAAAACTCCCCGTCAGAGAGCATCACGATGCTTCTTTTATCCGCTCCGCTGGATCGTAAAAGTTCCACCGCCCGGGACAGTCCTGCCCCCGCATTGCTGTAACCCTCGTACGTTATCCCGTATGTCTCCTCCATGATCTGCTCCCTGGACTCGTTGTCCACAAGTCCCGTATCCGCACAGATCTCCGTATTGTAAGCCACAAATCCCGTCTCATAATCGGTCGGCAGGCTGCAGATCAGCTGCGCAATACTGTCTATCGCATACCGCTTCGGGTCATTCGTTTTCATGCTCCCGCTCGCATCCAGAAGGAACACGACAGCCTTTTTCTCCGTATTTGCGTTCTCCGCCGCACGCGCTGTGTGCGGCACGGACAGGAATAATATCATGCACAGGCATATGCTCAATGCTCTTTTCATTTTGGGAATCCTCTGCCTTTTTGTAATATTTTACCGAAAAAAGTATTTATCTGTAAATATGTGGAAAGCAATGTGACATTTTATCGCGCTAAGTCACCATTTTTGTGACCGTTTACCACAAAAATTGACACATTTTTCTTTACTCTCCGCAAATTAATGTGCAATATATTTCTAAAAACCGACAAAGGAGACCACATTATGAATCATTTAGAGAGCCAAATCACAAATTATCTACAGTACT
>CANDFU010000086.1 GCA_947384095.1 uncultured Roseburia sp.
AGATGACGAGAGGTGACTGGAGTTCAGACGTGTGCTCTTCCGATCTCGCTTTTCTCCGGTCTTTTCATTTGTGATGACGCATCCTTTCGACGTTTCGCTCCCCGCTGCAGCAATGGATAATACACTGGCAACCGGAATGCACTTCCTTGCCATGCGCGTATGTTCAAACAGCTCCCATACATCTTTCTCCGGTTCCGCCAGCCCATACGCGATCGCTTTTGCCGTATCAATCACGCTGCCGCCTCCCACAGCAAGAAGAAAATCAACGTTTTTTGATTTGCCGATACGGATCCCTTCATAAACCTTATCTAAATGCGGATTGGGAACTACGCCTCCCAGTTCGCAAAACATAATCTGCGCATCCCGGAGCGCATTTTCCACTTTTTCCAGCAATCCCGAACGTTTCACACTCCCGCCGCCATATACGATCAGAACACTGGCTGCACCTGCTTCTTTTAACTGCTTTCCTGTTTCATTTTCAGCCCCCGTTCCAAAAATCACTTTTGTCGGCGCATAAAACTCAAAATTATTTGCCATAAAATTTACCTCCATTTTTGTCCATACTGTCAATATTTTTTACTCAGATCGTTATGTCCGGTATTTTTCCAAACCCTGTATTAGTAAAAATACTCTTTTCTTCCTTCACAGCAGCCTCTCCTTCCCCAATTTTTCAGTTGCCTCCATACTTATATTATAAGGATAGTGTGTCCGTAAAAATATAATTATCGAGCCTTAATCTGGAACTATCGGGACAGACATGTTATAATCAGACTAATAATAAGGACAAGGCAGGTATCTGTATGCAGTCATTTGAAACAGACGGGAATCAGGTAGAAATTATTGAAGGTATGACAATGGAGTATCCCTATTGCCTCCATAAACGTGACCTGACAAATTTTGTTGTTCCGTGGCATTGGCACGAAGAATTAGAGTTAGGGTATATACAAGAGGGCATCAGCAAAATAGTAACCATCGGTGCCGAATACACAATCCGTCAGGGCGACGGATTCTTTGTCAACAGCAATGTAATGTGTATGAAACAGAATGCTTCTCCAGGTGTAAAAACAATAGAAATAAATCATATTTTTCATCCGGTTTTTTTAGGCGGGCATTTTAAGAGCCGTTTTGAAACAAAATATCTGAATCCAGTCATTAACAACAGGCAGATTGAAGTGCATGTTATCCGCAGAGGGCGTCCAACAGCTGATTTGATACTGAAAAACCTGTACCGCCTAAAGGAATTGCAGAACGAAGCAGATTCAGAATTACAGACCCGAAATACCCTCTCAGAAACCTGGAGCCTTCTTATCAAGGAGCTTCAGGAGAACCCCGATACCCCAAAAATTACACAGACGGAACAGGCGAACCGCCTGCGCAGTATGATCGCATATATCAACCAGCATTACCCTGAAAAAATCTCCTTAGCAGAAATAGCAAAAACAGCCGGTGTGAGCGAAAGGGAAGCCACCCGCTGTTTTAAGAAAAACATCGGCCAAAGCCCCATGGAATATCTGATCAGATATCGTTTGAACCAATCCAAAAAATTACTTTCAGAAACCGGCATGACCATTACCGACATCTGTCAGCAGTTCGGTTTCTCGGATAGCGCTTACTTTGGAAAAGTTTTCCGCAAGTTTTTCGATATGACGCCAAGTGAATACCGTTCCGGCGGTATATGACTGTATTCGGAAAACATATTCTCCTTGCCGCATATCAAAAAAGGGACTGCATCACGCAATCCCTTGTCCAGCGTATCCCCTTGTCCACGGAAGGGAACCGGCCGCTATATCTGCCACGTCATTGAAACGACCCTCTATCATTTTTTGCTGTTCCCGCAGATAGATGTCCCGATCCGGTGCAGGCGCATAACAGCCCTTCACCGGCTGTCCCGGCCGGATTTGCGAAATTTTTTGTTCTCGTACATTTTCTCATCGGCCTCTTTTAGCAGCGCCCGATAATCGGTGTGGCGTTCCGTCATACAATAGCCAAAAGAAAAACCAAGAGGCACATACAGCTCGTCGTTCAGACGGGCACGGCTGTTGTTCTGCAGCCCCTCCAGCGCCGTGAGAGCGTCGGACAGCGCCGCCCTTGTCTGATACCGGTATAGAAACAGGACAAATTCATCGCCTCCCAGCCTCGCGGCAATACTATGGCCGGGTGCAAATTCCCCGAGCAGGCCGGCGAGCTGCTTCAGATAAGCGTCCCCTCCCTCGTGGCCGTATGTATCGTTGACTACCTTTAAGTTATCCGCGTCGATCATCACAAGAGCGCTCTCACGCATCTCCTCCGGCTTTTGGAAGCAGGACGCAAGGAAATTCTCCAGCCCCCCGCGGTTGTACAATCCGGTCAGATGATCATAATCCCTCTCCCGCTCGATCTGCAGACGTTTTATTGTGTCTTCGGTCACATCGATGAGAACACCGAATACATTGCTGCTCTCTGAGATCTCCTCAGCCTTGATATAGCGCTCATCCAGTCTGTAGACATTGGCCTCATCGGCAAAGGGGCGGCTGCGGAGATCGGAAAGAAAATCCCCGAACGCCCGGTAATCGCAGGACAGTTCTCTCGCCCTTTCGGGGGTGAGTCCGAGAATCTGCGGCACATACTCCGTAAAACGCACCTGCCGCATGTGCTCGTTGTACTCGTACACCCCGATGTACAGATTCGTTTTGCTGAGCACATAGGACATCTTCCTGCTATTATCCAGGAGACTCTTTTTCATTCGATTGATATCGCCGCTCAGCTCGGATAATTCCGTGCTGCTGTGAATATCAATGACCTCGTCGAGATTCCCGGCGGCAATGGCGTGAAGCTTTTGATTGATACGGTAGATATCGTCCACAACATAGCGGTTCATATAGCCTGTCACAGCACGCATAAGAACAACGGCGATTATGATAAGGCAGGAACAGAGAACAACGGTATTCAGCATGATCCACTCATAAAGCTCGCGGTTGGTAAGAATACGCCCGATATAACTGGAGCCGATGGGCTTAAATACACAGAAGGAGTCCTGACCGTTGACGGTGGCGTGGAATCCCTTTGACTGGACGGTGATATCGCTCAGACTCAGACCGACCGCTTCAATATTTTTGTGCACACAGCCCAGATCTGTGGAACCCACAATCTCCCCGCTCGCCTGGTCAATGGCATAATAGCTGGCTTCCGGATTCACCCGGAACAGGGAAAATATGTACGAAAGTTCATTTTTCTGCGTCGCTTTCATGACGTTGACAGGGGACATGCCCACCTGTACGATAAATTTTTCGTCCGCGCTCCACAGGGCCGAATACTGCATCATTTTTGCCTCCGCAGTATTCGGCATTATATCCTGCACAAGTTTCAAAGACTTATCAGCCAGCATCGGTTTAAAAAACACCATCTGTTCGCCGGAATCAAAAGTGTAATCAAAATATTCCGGGTGGGTTCCCGCAAAGATACGTCCGGTCTCGTCAAAAATATGGATTTCATCCACCTCCATAAAAACCGCGATCCGTCTGAGCTCGTCAACGCTGTCAAGCACAGAAGGCTTGTCCTGTATCAGATAAGCAATTGCCTCCGCATTGTACAGGCAGGTCTGGCTGTATTCTTCGCTGATTTCCGCAAGCTCGGCATTGTTCTCTTCCAGAACATGCTCGATCTGCTGAAACGTCACTACGGCGTCGTTGTACGCCTGCCGGTGCGTGTCGGCAACCTGAACGTAAACGATAACAATTGTCAGAAAGGAAATAAGGATCAATGTAACCAGATTCATGTACCTGCTGATCATTTTTCTGAGTGGCTTCATCTGTGCCTCCTGTTTCGTGTGAAAATAAATGCGAAGCCTTTACAAACGATGATTATAAGAAAAGAACAAACAAATATGTCGGCGGCCCCGGGTCTGTCCCGTCCATCTTTCCAACATGCCGGCCATTCTTACAAATAAATATATGGTAGCATACTCATAGAAGATTAGCAAGAAAATTTCAGCTTTTAATCCCACTCCTTCCGCAGAAACGCAACGATATCCACCGCTTTTGGCGGACAGCCTCCTAAGGTTTTCTCAAAACATTTCGTGCACTGTCCCACGCCGATTTTGCCCGTCTTCCCGCGATATCCCTGCCCAATTGCGATGTCTCCTGTTTTATGCCCCCGCAGTCTGCCCTCGTCACGCAGGCGGTCAAGCGCGTAAATCAGAGAACCATAGCAGGCAGAACAGGCTTCTTTTGCATCTGCATAGGCGGCCAGCTTCGTCACCCGCTGGCTGCGGCGCATTGTTTTCACATCCGGCGTGCCTTCATTCAACGATATAAGCCTGGCGTGCGCCACATCCGTGCTTCCCACGCCAAGCTGCTCTGCCATGCGTATATACGCAATATCATGCGCGCGATGTCCCATGCTCTCGGCTGCAAAGCTGTCGCAGAGCACCGGGTCCTTAAAACCAAGCACACGATTCATGACAACCGGATTTCCTCCCTCCTCAAAATCCAGATCGCCGCAGATATTGTCCACAAGAATAAAATCCTGATGAATGACGGTATTCAGATGTGCGATCGGCCCGTGCAGTCCAAGCGTATGAAATCTGCGCTTTTCCGAATTGGGAATAAGGCCTTTGCTGTTTTTTAACGCACAGGTGACGGTCGTCTGACAATGCCCCTTTAACACCGGAAGATTGATCAGGTAATCCAGCTTCAACGCCGCGTCACAGACCGAAACAGACATCCCTGCAGCGTCCAGCGTCTGAAAAGAATCCTTTTGCAGATCAAGAAACGGCACCCCGTGTTTCTCACAGATATCGTAAACCCCGCATATCCGCACGGCCTGCGACGTACAATCTCCGATCCAGGAACCCTCCAGCACCACCAGATTCAGAAAACCTTCCTCTTTCAAGTAAGTCAGCACTCCGTCCACAAGCTCCGGGTGCGTCACCGCGCCGCCGGACGCCTTTTTCGCCGCAAGTATATTTGGCTTGACGCCGATTCGTTTTCTCCGGTCTCCGATATCCGCCGCCAGATCGGCAGCCCGCAAAATCCGAACAGCCATTTCCTTATAATTCTCTCCCTGTATTATATAAATATCATTTTTCTGCATCCACTACCTCCACATATAGAATAAACAATCTTTTTTGGATGATTATAGCTATTTTTTAGATTTTTACACCTTTTTGTGATATACTGATTTCAAATCTTAGTCAGAAAGGAGACATTTTTATGAACAAACGTCTCAAAATAAAAATTACTGCTTTTCTCCTGTTTTTTGCCTTACTGCTATCGCAGGTATCCGGCACGGTTTCCGCCGCGTCCACACGCCCGGCCGATGTGAACAGGGCAGGAAAGAACAATCTGCTGGCCGAAGTTTCGGGCACCTATGAGTATGTAAAAAAGGATACCATCTTAAAAAAGATCAACGAAATCCGCAAAGAAGCCTGCGTCAACGGTTTCCGCAATCCCGCCACAGGCAAAAAGCTCAGACGGTCAGACTATGTGCCGGTCAAATGGTCCTCCAATCTGGAATGGATCGCCCAGCTCAGAGCCGCCGAATGCACCGTCTACGAAAGCCACACGCGTCCAAACGGCCAAAGCTGCTTTAGCATACAGCGCAAAAAAGAACAAAGCTGGGCCGAAAACCTTGCCTGGAATTATTCCGGGCTGATGAGAGGTATCGAGCAGTGGTACGGCGAAAAAGACGCCTGGGTCAAACAGGACAGCAACGCCGTAACCGGGCATTACACCTCTCTTATCAACCCGAACTACAAATTCATCGGTCTCGGGTCCTTTCGCCGCGATACCGGCGGCTGGTACGGCGTATCCGCGGAGTTTGGTTATTCCACCAGCGGCTCCCAGGCAAAATCAAAATTAAACGGAAAAACAGTACAGACGATCGAAGTCCAAAAAGACTGCGTCAAAAAACCGAAGCTTTCCGCCCCATCCTCAATCCAGTTAAAAAAGAAAAAAACGGCAACTGTTACCTGTGATATTGTATATCCAAAGATTGGCGGCGGAATCAACACGACGAAAGCAACCGTCACAAAAGGCATTACCTGGAAATCCTCAAAACCGTCGGTCCTCGACGTCAGTCCGGACGGCAGAATCAAAGCAAAAAAAGCCGGAAAAGCCACAATCACCGCAAAGATAAAAGGTGTTTTTACCGTAAAAAAAACCATCACTGTAAAACGGTAAATTTACTTCCTTATGTCACGGTGCAACAATGGCGCCTATGTAGCCAAAAAGGCGTGAGAGCCGCAAATCGGATCTCACGCCTTCTATTTATTTTTTTCCAGTTACCGCTCACACAGTTCTGCGGCAATCGCATCCGCCAGTGCTGCAAGTTCATCGCCCTGCCCTGCAGCCATCGCCGATTTTATTGTCACCTGTGCGTCAAGAATCGTGATGTCCTTCATCTCTCCCAGCTTCTCGCGCATCTGTTTTGCCGTGGTCGCAGCCCATGTGCCATTCTCCATCAAAGCCACCGTCTTCTTCTGCACCGCCAGCGCTTTCATATCGGAAAGAAGATTTTCCATCACCGGATAAATCCCGCCGTTGTATGTCGGCGCAGCAAACACCAGATGGCTGGCCCGAAAAATCTCACCGATCAGATCGGAGACATGCGTATTCGAGACATCATAGACCGCAATTTTCTCCACACCCCGCTCCGCAAGACAGCCCGCCAGGGCGTCCGCAGCGGAAGCCGTATTTCCGTACATGGAAGCATACATGATAACAACCGCCTTATCCTCTGCCTCATATGTGCTCCACTTCTGATATTTTTCAAGAAAATAATCCAGATTCTTTCTCCAGACCGGCCCGTGCAGCGGGCAGATCACGGAAATCTTAAGCCCGGAAGCTTTTTTTAACAACGCCTGCACCGACGTGCCGTATTTCCCAACAATATTGCAATAGTAGCGTCTCGCATCATCCAGCCAGTCGCGGTCAAAATCCATCTCGTCTGCAAATATGTGGCCTCCCAGCGCTCCGAAAGAACCGAAACCATCCGCAGAAAAGAGAACCTCATCCGCCTCATCGTAAGTGACCATCGTCTCCGGCCAGTGCACAGATCGGAAGAGCGTCGTGTAGGGAAAGAGTGTAGGTTATAGTGT
>CANDFU010000087.1 GCA_947384095.1 uncultured Roseburia sp.
GGCGGCCGGGAATCTGAAGCTCCCCGACATGTATGACTTTCTGCTTCGTTTTTCCGTCCGCATACCAGATCTCATCGCCCGAAAGAAAAATCCCCTCCGAAAGCTCCCTCTCACTGGAGAAAAACAGAGGCCTGCCCTTGAATGTCTTTCCGAATGCGCGCAATATCTCATCCTCATAATTGAGCACACAGGTATTTCCGTCCCCCTGGTTTTCCGTGATCCGCTCCTTTGCGGCAATATAACATTCCATCGTGTGATGACGATTCAGATGATCCGGCGTAATATTTAATATGGCCGAAACCTCCGGGCGAAACGCATGAACCGTCTCAAGCTGAAAGCTGCTGATCTCAGCCACTGTCACCGTATCGTCCGTCGTCTCCATCGCCACGGACGTATACGGAATCCCGATGTTTCCGACCACCTTCACATCCGGAAAACAGGAGGCCAGAATCTCCCCGGTAAGGGCGGTCGTCGTCGTTTTTCCATTGGTTCCGGTGATCGCGGCGATTTTCCCCTTTGCGAAACGATATGCCAGCTCAATCTCTCCCCAGATCGGAATCCCCCTGCTCCTGAGCGCATCTGCCATCGGAAGGTCTGTCGGCACGCCGGGACTGAAAACCGCGAGCACAACATCCTTTATCTCCTCTTCCTCCCACTCGCCCAGAATCACCCTGACATCGCCAAATACAGGCGTCTTCTCCCGCAAAGCCGCGACATTAAGCTCCCTGTTCCCGTCGAAGAGAACCGGTACCGCCCCGTTTTCTTTTAAAAGGCCGGCTGCTGCCGCGCCGCTGACTCCCGAACCGACCACCAGGACTTCTTTTCCGGCCAAATCCATATCATTTTTCATACAAACCTCCATTTAAAGGCCCAGAAGCGCTATCATGCACAGAATCGCAGTCGCAATGGAAAAAACGGCTACCACGCGCGTTTCCGACCAGCCGCCGAGCTCAAAGTGGTGATGAATCGGCGCCATCCTGAAAATCCGTTTGCCGCCGCTCTTTTTAAAATAAGTCACCTGTATCATAACCGAGAGCACTTCCACCAGATAAATCAGCCCGACAATCGGGATAAACAACGGCATCTGCATCATATAAGCCGCCGAAACGACAAAACCGCCCAGTGCAAGCGAACCGGTATCTCCCATAAAGACGCTCGCCGGATATACGTTAAACAGCAGAAAACCGAGCAGCGCCCCCACGACGGCACAGGTGATGGGCGCAATCCCGCTCTGCGTCCCGATGGCAATGACTGAAAAAAACGTCGCCACCATCACCGTCACGCTCGAGGCAAGGCCGTCGAGTCCGTCTGTAAAATTGGTCCCGTTTACCGTTCCGATCACGGCGACGAACAGTACCGGAATCGCCATCCATCCCAGATCCAGATATCTGCCGCCCGAAAACGGTATCAGCATAGTCATGGAAATACCGGAATGATTTACCATATAATACGCGAACACCCCTGTGACCACGATCTGGCAGAGCATTTTCTGCCACGGAAGCAGTCCGTCCGAGCGGCGCAGAACCACCTTCAGATAATCGTCGAGAAAACCGATCACGCCAAATCCCGCCGTCATAAACAACACCGGTATGATGCGCGGGTAATCTTTTACATAGAGCAGGGACGTCAGTATAATGCTGGCAAGGATCATCAGACCGCCCATCGTCGGCGTCCCGTTTTTCTTCAGATGAGATTCCAGCTCTTTCCGCTCCGTCTGCCCGACTTTCAGTCTCCGCAGGAACGGAATCACAATCGGTCCCAAAAGCGCGCTGACGGCGAACGCCACAATCACCGGAATTACAATTTCATATGTCATAACTTCGCACCTCGTATCTTTTCTGCCGGAAAAAGGTTCCGGCAAATTGTCAACTTATCCAGTATACGTTATTTTCCATTATTTATCAAGATAAGGCAAAATGTTTTCCATAATTTCCCTGACCACCGGAGCCGCGATCGTTCCTCCATAGTAAACCCCCTGTGGATTCCTTATGATCGCAAGCACCATGACATCGGGATCGTCTGCAGGCGCAAACCCCAGGAAAGAGGAAATATATCTGTGTTCGCTCCGCGGCAGCGTCTGGGAGGTGGCAGTCTTTCCCCCGATCGAATATCCCTCAATTTTTGCATTTTTCCCGCCGCCGTCCGCCACCACACGCTCGAGCAGATACTGCATCATCTCTGATGTTTCATTTTTACAGATTCCCTCCTTCGAATCATAAGAGAGCGTTCTGATGAGATTTCCTTTTTCGTCTCTGATCTCCACCCCAAAATGCGGCGTCACACGCGTCCCTCCGTTTATAATAGAAGAAACCGTCGTCACAAGCTGCATCGGCGTGATCTGAAATGACTGTCCGAAAGAAATTGTGGCCAGCTCCACCGGTCCCACATTTTCCTTCTTATGCATAATCGTCGCCGCCTCCCCGGGCAGATCAATATTGGTCTTCTGCAAAAGCCCGAACTGCCGGAAATATTTGTAGAAATTGTCGGTTCCGAGCCGCTCCCCCAGCTCCATAAAGACCGGATTGCAGGAATTCATAATCCCGGTTTCAAACGTCTCCGCCCCATGCCCCGTCGTCTTTGCACAGCGGATCCGGCGATCCTCAACCATCTTATACCCGGGGCAGAAAAAGTTATCCGTCAGCGATACGACTCCCTCCTCAATCGCCGCCGTCGCCGTGATAATCTTAAAGGTAGAGCCCGGCTCATAGGTGTCGCTGATACACTGGTTTCTCCACATCTGATTCAGAAGATCCTGTTTTTCCTCCGCCGGAAGGGAATCAGCGGAAACTCCCAGCTCTTCTTCCAGCTCCGGAATCAGCGTAAACGGGTCGTTCAGATGAAACTCCGGATAGTTGACCATCGCCATCAGCTCTCCGTTTTTCGGATTCATGACGATCACCGAGACGCTGTCCGCCTCTTTCTGCACATATGCCTTCTTTGCCGCCTGCTCACAGTATTTCTGAATATTCAGATCCATTGAGATACACAGATCGTACCCGTTGACCGGTTCCATCCGCGTCTCCCCCGCGTTCTCAATCTCAACGCCGCGCGCATCGGTGAGCGTTAAAATCTTTCCGTTTGTCCCCTGCATATATTCATCATATTTTACCTCCAGGCCGAGGATGCCCTGGTTATCTCCGCCTGTAAAACCGAGCACCTTCGACCCCAATGTGTCATACGGATAATAACGCTTATAATCCTCATCCACTTTTACGCCGGAGAGCCCGTAGGCGCGAATCCGGTCACCGGTTTCCTTATCCACATTTGTTTTCACACGTTCGATCGAACTGACTTTCTCGACCCGTTTGCGGACGGTTTCCTCGTCAATCCCCAGCTCTTTCACCAGCGCCGCGATCACGGCCTCCGGATCACTGATCTGGCTGTGAATAACCGATATCGTACAGACCGAACGGTTTGTCGCCAGAACGGTCCCGTTGGCGTCCAGGATCCTGCCGCGGGCAGCCTTGATGTCGCGCTCCCGCTCATGAAGGTTTTCTGCCTTCTGCCCATAGTATTCCGAGCAGAATACCATGAGATACACCAGTCTCCCGATCAGAAACACCAGGATAAAAAACACTGCGAGAAACATAACCATCATCTTTTTCCGGTTAAATGTCTTGCTTCTGTAATAAGAAGTACCCTGCTGCATATACAAAAAACCTCACAAAAGTTCATTAAAATTCATTCATAGAATCTTATTCAGTCTTCTGTGAGGTTATACATTTTGTTGTTTCTATCAACCGGAAGCTGCGCGCATATCACAATCGCGCCCGTCTATGTCTGCCCGCCTTCACCTCCTTGCGGCTCTCCTCCTTCTCCCGGCGGCGCCCCGCCTTCACCTCCTTGCGGCTCTCCCGGCGCGCCGCTCTCCTCTTCTCCCGTCCCTTCTCCGGCGGAACCGGCTCCTTCCGGCTCTCCTCCTTCCATCCCGTCCATCGTATTCGGGATATCAGTCAGCCCGTCCTCTACCGGTATCCCGTCCGGCTCATCTTCGTTTACCATATCGGTCACCGCGGCCATCCCCACTTCCTGACCCCGGATGTCCCATCCGGCGTGTATGCCCGTCGTCTCTTCGTCCCGGTATACATTCATATAAGGAAGGACTTCCTCTAAAATTTCCCTCACAATATCCTGCGCATACGTGCTGTGAAACTGTTCCGGCACATTGGGCTCGTCCACAACGCAGTAAATCACAAGCTGCGGCTCCTCCACCGGGGCAAAACCGATAAAAGACACAAGATAATTGCTCTTGTCACGCGTCCCGTCTTCCGCAATTTTCTGCGCGGTACCCGTCTTTCCTCCCATGGAGTACCCGTCCACTTTTGCCGTGGAGCCGGTTCCCTCAGACACCGTCGCATACATATATTGCTTTAAGGCCTCACAGGTTTCCGGCGATATCGTCTGTCTGAGCAGCGTCGGGGTGATATCCTCGATGGTATTGCCGTGTTCGTCCGTAATCTTCTTTACCATATGCGGCTGATAGAGATATCCTCCGTTCACCAGAGAACAATATGCGCTCGCAAGCTGTATCATCGTCGTGTTAAAATTCTGGCCAAAGGCATTTGTAGCAAGATCCAGCGCCGACATATTCTCTTTCTGGTGAATCAGCGAGGATGTGCGCGCTTCCCCCGGCAGATCGATATTCGTCCGCTGCCCGAAACCAAAAATCTGCTGATAGCGGGTGAACGTATCCGCTCCCAGCTTATAGGAAATCTGCATCAGCGCGTCGTTGCACGAATTCATCATTGCCTGCTGCAGCGTCTGCCACCCATGCCCCGCCGTGCTGACGCAGTTGACCTTTTTGCCGTTGAACATCTCGCTTCCGTCACACTCATAGCCCTCCTCCCCGGTGATTTTACCCGACTCAAGGGCTGCAGCCACGGTAAACGGCTTTGCCGTGGATCCCGGCTCATAAGTGTATGTCAGGCAGAAATTCTGCCAGAGTTTGTTGAGCACGTCCATCTGCTCTTCCTCACTCATCACGGCAAGCTGTTCCTCTGTATAGTATGCGGACAAATCCCGGGGATTACTCAGATCATAATCCGGATAATCAGCCATCGCGATGACGTCGCCATTATTCGGATTCATAATCAGAACGCCGATGTGTGTGGCCCCCGGATCCGCCCCCCGGAAATTTCCCCTGTATGCCTCATTAAACTCCGCAATTTTGTTTTCGACGACTTTCTGGATATTGGCGTCTATCGTAGAAACAATATTGTTTCCGTTCACCGCCGGCTTTATCGTCTTTTCGAAGTTATTATCATTGTTGAGGTAACCGTACTCTCTCCCGTTCACCCCGTTTAAAATATCGCTGTAATAATTTTCCAGGCCGTTCACGCCAACGTTTCCCGATGCGGTAAATCCCACTACCGGACTTGCCAGTGACTTATGGGGATATTCCCGCTGGTATTCCTTCTCAAACCACACTCCCTTCAGATCGGGATTGACCTTATTTCCCTTTTCGTCTTTCGCCTCCTGCATTTCCACATACGGCTGTATCTCTTCATAAGACGCCCGCTTCTTCAACACAATATACTTGCTGTCTGCTTTTTCCCTGGCATACCCGTAAAGCTCATCTCTGTTAAACTCCGGAAAACAGCTTACCAGTGCCTGTATCGTTGCGTCAATATAATCTTCCTTTCCTGTCATGACAGAACAGTCGAGGATCACATTGTATACCGCAACGCTTGTGGCCAGCACCGTTCCCCTGGCGTCCGTGATGTCCCCCCTCTGATAAGGGATTGTCTGGCTGCCATACTGCTGCTGCGATAGAATAATTTTTTCGTACCGCTCTCCGCTCGTACTCTCGATATACATCAGACGCGCGATCAGCCCGATAAGCATCAGCGCCACAATCCCGAACATGACAAGCAGTTTTTTCTGCATATGCCGTAAAAATTTGAACAGCCGTCTTTTTCTTCTCTTTCCCGCCATTCACACTATCCTCTATTTGTCCGGTATCTCCCCGTACTGGTTCATATAATCGTCGTCCCCCACGCTGTAATAGACAATCTGAGCCTCTTTTGCGTAAAACATTCCCAGTTCCGTCATGGCTCTTCTCTTGATTTCCTCGAGATCGACCGATGTATTCATTTTTTTGTACGCCTCGTCATTATCCGCCTTAAGGTCGCTGATCTGGCTTTCGAGGTTCGATATCGTCCGCATCCGTGCCGTCACCTCTGACTGGACCTTGATGTAAACCCCTGTAAACATCCCGAAAATCACAACTGCCATAGAAAGAAAAAAGACATAACTCCTGCTCATCCGAAGTTCGCGCTCCCTGTTACGGCGCGCAATCCTTCTCTTTCTGCGCTGTTCTGCCTCCCTCTCCTGCTCTATCCGCTCCTGTCGTACCCTCCGGTAATCCGGCACCGCCTCTGATCTGCGGATGGTATTCCCGTCTATGTAATAGTCTCCTTCTCTGGTGTTTGCTCTCTTACTGTCTGTCCTTCCCGTCCCGCTTTTCATTCTGATTCACACCTTTCCATAACCTCTCAGCCGGCATCCGGCCGGCTGTCTCTGCCCTCCCGGACCTGTGCAGAAATCCCTCCTTCTCACGCATGTCTGCACGCCATGCTGCCCGGCACTACGGCCGGCCCTTTTCAAACACCCTGAGCTTTGCGCTCTTTGAACGGGAATTTTCCGTAAGCTCCGCCTCCGCCGGAACCACCGGCCTGCGCGTCACAACCCTTCCCTTTGATTTTTTTCCGCACACACAGACCGGAAAATCATCGGGACAGGTACACGGATTCTCGTTCCGTCTGAAATTCATCTTCACAATCCGATCCTCCAGCGAATGGAATGTGATCACACAGATCCTTCCGCCCGGATTCAGCATCTCTATCATATCGTCGAGACTGTTCTCCAACACCTCAAGTTCTCTGTTCAGTTCAATACGAACCGCCTGAAACGTGCGCTTCGCCGGGTGCCCTCCCGTCATCCGCACTTTTTTCGGAATCGCCGCAGATATGATCTCCACAAGCTCTCCCGCCGTCTCAACTAGTTTTTTCTCTCTCGCACTTACAATATAGATCGGAAGAGCGTCGTGTAGGGAAAGAGTGTAGGTTATAGTGT
>CANDFU010000088.1 GCA_947384095.1 uncultured Roseburia sp.
TATCTGCTCATCTGTAAATGAAGCTTTTCCCAATGGCACATGGATAATATTGGTCTTGTCCAATCGATACTCAATCTTACCGGCTTTAATGTCGTTGATCGCTTTTGTAACGTCCATCGTTACCGTTCCGGCCTTCGGGTTCGGCATCAGGCCCTTCGGTCCGAGCACACGTCCAAGACGGCCGACAACACCCATCATATCCGGCGTCGCAACGACTACGTCAAAATCGAGCCATCCGTCGTTCTGAATCTTCGGAATCAGCTCCTCGCCTCCGACAAAATCAGCTCCCGCCGCCTCTGCCTCGTCGAGCTTCGTGCCTTTTGCAAATACCAGAACCTTTACCGTTTTGCCGGTTCCGTGCGGAAGTACGACCGCGCCGCGGATCTGCTGCTCCGCATGACGTCCGTCACATCCGGTCCTGATGTGAAGTTCGATTGTCTCATCAAATTTTGCTGTTGCATTCTTTTTGACAAGCCCGATCGCCTCTGCAACCTCATACTGGGCGTTCTTGTCAAAACTTTTCACAGCTTCCTGATATTTCTTTCCTCTTTTCATGAATAAACCTCCTGGTGGTAGTATCGGGAGAGGGCCCTCCCACTGTTCTGAATCCCTGTCTTTTATTCCTCTACGGTAACACCCATGCTTCTTGCGGTTCCGGCAATCATGCTCATCGCCGCTTCCACCGATGCTGCGTTTAAATCCGGCATCTTTAATTCTGCGATCTCCTTAAGCTTTGCCTTGGGAAGCACCGCCACCTTTTCCGAATTTGGCTTTCCGGAACCGGATTTGATGTTACATGCTTTTTTGATCAGCACCGGCGCAGGCGGTGTCTTTGTGACAAAGCTGAAGCTTCTGTCTGCATATACGGTGATCACAACCGGGATAATCAGGTCACCCTGATCTGCCGTTCTGGCATTAAACTGTTTCGTAAATTCAACAATGTTTACACCGTGCTGTCCAAGCGCCGGTCCGACCGGAGGAGCCGGGGTAGCTTTCCCGGCAGGAATCTGCAATTTAATATATCCTTGTACTTTCTTTGCCATGGGAATTGCCTCCTTAATTCGTTCTTAAAAGTGCCTATTGATTCAGCTTTACATCTGCGAAACTTATTTCTACCGGCGTTTCGCGGCCGAAAAGCTCCACATTGATGGTCACGCTCTGCTTATTGTGGTTCATGTTCTGGATTACGCCGATCGTATCCTTCCACACGCCCGCGGTCACAACCACGGTATCCCCCTCGTCAAAGTCGACCTCAACACGTTCCGCTTTGGTGATCCCTAATGGTTTCATCTCCATATCGGTAAGTGGTACCGGCTTGCTTCCCGGACCGACAAATCCGGTGACACCACGGGTATTTCTGACAACGTACCATGTGTCATCATTCATAACCATATTGATAAGAACGTATCCCGGAAACATCTTCTTTGATACGGATTTTTTCGCGCCATTTTTCATCTCGACAACTTCCTGCATCGGAACCCTGACTTCCAGAATCTGGTCTTCCAGGTGCCTGTTTTCAATTGTCTTGTCAATGTTCGCTTTTACCTTATTCTCATATCCCGAATAGGTATGAACTACATACCAGTGTGCCTCTGCCATAAATCACAACGCCTCCGTCAAAAACTCAGACCTACGAGAAAATCCACGCCGTACTGAATCAGGAAATCCATAATGGCAATCATCAGACCCAGTACCACGGATACGGCGATCACTGCAGCCGTCTGTCTTGCAAGCGATTTTTTCTCCGGCCAGACGATTTTGTGAAATTCAGCCGAAAGGCCGTTAAACCAGCTCTCTTTTGGAGCTTTGCTCTCGGTTTCTCCCATTTTCCACTCCTTTTCTCACCATGTATCGCGGGGCGCTTATTTTGTCTCTTTGTGCAGCGTATGCGTCCTGCAGAACCTGCAATACTTCTTGGTTTCCATTCTGTCCGGATGAGTTTTTTTGTCTTTGGTCATGTGGTAATTACGGTTTTTGCACTCCGTACATGCCAGTGTAATTTTTGTGCGCACAACTTCCACCTCCATTAAATTTCTCTGCGTTTTTCTATCCCAAAAAAGGGCATAAAAAAAAGACCTACTTCCATCGCTAGTCTAATATAGCATAATTGCCGCTTTACGTCAATCATTTTTTTACATCATTTCATTTAATTACAGTACTTTTGTATCAATTTTTTACATATTTTTCTGTTTGTCGGTTATATTTTCCACCCGCACTGCCGATATAAAAAGTAAATATTTATAATTTTTTCATAATTGTCGATCAAAAAAGGATTTTATATATCCCTGCATATGTCCAAGGCTTTCGGCGCCGTCTGCACCAGAACAGCAGCCGCGGAATCCGGACATATGATTTCATGGAAGAAAGGAGGGGTTTCTGATGGCAGCCATTGATAGCGCTTATCAGTATTATCTGAGCACTTATGGCACTTCGCGCACGTCGCGTTATGACACGCATAAGAAGAGCCAGCTTCGTGCAGTTTACAATAATATTGTCAAAATAAATAAAGATTCTCCTCTGTACAAAATCAAGTACTCCGGAGATGTACAGAAGTTCGCCATTGATATCAAAGAGAGGACACGATCCATTCAGAATATCGTGGCCTCCCTTTCTGATACTGAAAATGGAATCGAGGGCGCATTTCAGAAAAAACTGGCTCAGTCCTCCGACGAGGAGATTGTGGGGGCAGAATACATCGGCCCCCAGCAGGATGCGGACGATTCCGTTCATTTTGACGTCGAAGTCCTGCATCTGGCAACCCCTCAGATCAACCGGGGCGCTTATCTGACCGGCGATAAGGCAGGTTTTAAGCCAGGCACATACAGCTTTGACCTCAATACGTTTTTAAGCTCTTATGAGTTTCAGTACAGCGTAAATAGCAGCGATACCAACCGCGATGTACAGGATAAACTGGTTCGCCTTATCAACAATGCAAACGTCGGGCTCTCGGCCGGCCTTGTCACAAACGAAAAAGGGCAGACAGCCCTTGAGATCACTTCAGACCAGACGGGTCTCGGGGAAAATGAACGCTTCCTTTTTGAAATTATCCCGGCTCCCGATACCGGTTCGATTAAGGCCATGCACATGCTTGGAATCGACCAGGTCGAACAGATGGCGCAGAGTTCCTCTTTTCTTCTGAACGGGAACGAACACTCTTCTCTGTCCAACACGTTTACGATCAACAATGCGTTTGAGCTCACGTTGAAAAAACCCAGCGCGGACGGCCACGCCGCCACAATCGGTTTCAAGGAAAACGCAGACGCTGTTGCGGATAACGTACAGACGCTTGTGAACGCCTACAACAATATCATACAGCTCGGACACAATTACAGGGAATCCCAGCCGTCCAGCAAGCTGCTCCGTGAAATGGAAGGCGTTGCAAAGTCCTACTACAGTGATCTGGAATCCATCGGGCTGAACCTCCAGAAAGACGGCTTTATCAGTATCGACCGCAGTCGTCTGTCCGAATCCGTCACCGATTCCGGTGCAAAAGAGTGTTTTTCTCTGCTCAACCAGTTTAAGGATTCCTTGAACGATAAAGCCGCATCGGCTTCCATCAACCCGATGAATTACGTCAGCAAAATTCTGATCGCCTACAAAAATCCGGAAGGGCACAATTTTGCGACTCCCTATATCACATCGCTCTATTCCGGAATGATGCTGGATCAGTATTGTTAGATTTTCATGCGTCAGGAAACCGTGAGCGCAGCGAAGCACTGCGTTCACGGTTTTTATAATTAAAAATCGTGCTCCTCCAGAACGCTCAGCATCTGACGAATCCTCGCCACATAGCCGTGATATTTTTTTACCTTCTCATATCCGTTTCCAGCGATCCGTCTGCGCTCCTCTTCATGTGTGAGATAATACCCCGTCTTTTCCCGCAGATCCTCGATGCCATCAAAGCACACCAGATCACTCCCTTCCTCAAAATAGCAGGGGATTTCCGCCTGGTAATTGGTCAGGAGAAATCCGCCCGAACCAAGGACATCCCACACGCGCAGCGGGATTCCGCTCTTAATATTTGGAATCGTGAAATTCAGATTGATTCTGGACTCGTGAAACACCTTGGGCATTTCACTCCAGTAATCAACCGACCCGCAGTACTGAATGCGCAGCAGATCACTGACATTGCTGTTGCTGTAAACATTTACATGATAATATTTCGACAATTCAATTAACGCCCGCCTCCGCTCTCTCTCCGCGATCTTAAACCCAAGTACGGTCGTCTGAAAAATCAATCCGAGATCCGAAAAGGAACCCTCCGACTTTTCCAGTTCAAAATATTCCTGAAGCTGTTCCAGAATATCGGTCGTCAGTAATGCTTCCACTATCGAACCGCCGCTGATATTGATCTGTGCCTCCATCACGGCGTCAAAGTAGCCACGCAGATAATCTGAAAGCCTGCTTTTCAATTTATCATAGGAATTTCTCTCATACAGACTTCCGACAAAAGCCACATCGCCGCGGTATTTCCCAAGATCCGCGGCATGCTCTAAAATCATATCAATCCGGTCCACATCCACGGCCAGCGGAAGATGCCAGATCTGCTTCACTCCCATCCCTTTAAATTCGAGATAATTCGTCTTATCAAATGTGAAGATGTAATTACAGGGATGAAACACAGATTCATGGTACATGCTGATCAGCGGATTGTCACAGGTCCAGGAGACATATTTTACTCCCAGCTTCTGGCAGACATTCGAAATCAGGGCAAAATAATTGACGGTAAAGACAAAATCATAATGATTTTCCATGATTTTTGCCTCTATGACACGCTCAAACGCGGGGCTGACATCGTAACTGCCAAGCTCCTGTTCAATATTGTCAACCCGATGGCCGAGCAGCAGAAACGTCTGCTCAATGTCTCTGTAATTGTATGCTTTCCACCGATACATCAAAATGTACATATTCCCTCCCCGGACCAGGCACAAGATCAGTCAAAAAAGCATTCTGCGATCTGCTCCGCACGGCTTTTCCATGTGTGCCGTCCCTTTGCGGCCTGGTATCCGCAATCCGCCATTTCCTGCGTCTGCTTAAGATGTCCGAACAGATCAAAGACACGCTCCGGCAGTGTACGGATCTGCTCCAGTGAAAACAGGACAAGCTCCTTTTTATCCTTAAATTCACGGCGAAGCCAGGCCGAATCGTCCGTGACGACCGCGGCGCCCGCAAGCATTCCGTTAAAAATCCGGTCGTGCGCCCCGGCCTTAAACCACGTCATCGTATTTAACACGATCTTACTGTCATTCATCAACGGGAGAATCTGTGGCGCCAGTACTTTTCCTCCATAATTAAGACAGGGATGCCCGCTCCACTCGCACTGATCCCACCCCGTCCCATATGCCGTCACCCTGATCCCGCTTTCCACCAGCATCCGCACTGCCTGTTCTCTGAAAAAAGACGTCGCATAAGAATCGAGAAACCTCATTTTTACCGTAATCTCTCTGATTCGACGTCCGGGCAGTTCCCCACAGACCGTCCGTAAGTATTCTTCCATAACCTCCTCGGTCGTTCTCCCGGGATGATTTACCAGCTCCTGCAGCACTTCCCGCGCCATCCTCTGCCCGTCGGTCTCCGGAATCGAATCCAGGTCGGGTATCATACGCGCAACCGTATAGACCGGAAGCGCTCCCGCATAGAGCACGTCAATCCCCCGCTCCGCCAGCGGCTTATGACGACTGCCAAGCTCGACGCCGGCATGAGGAAGAAAATCCGTCCTTCCAATATGTTTAAACCAGCGGCGGATATATTTTACATGATTCAAATCCGTGCAGAGCACAATAGATGTAGACGGCGCTTTCTGCAATGGTTTTTCATAGTGAAACGGATGGTCCATCAGAATATTGATATAAGGAATATCAAAATACTCCCAGAGATTCCTACCGTCTGAAAGATCAAGATTGTAGCCGAGATTGTTAAATGTGACGCAGGCAAACCGACGTGCTCCTGTCCGTCCCGCCTCCTGATGTAAAAGGAAAAGAAGCGCCTCTTTGCTCTCCCTTTCTGCCCCGGCGTCATACACAAACGAAGAAAAGCCCAGCGCCTCAAACGCGTCTTTTAAATGTTCTGTAAACAGATCGAGCGTATCATAAACGCCGATAAAATAAATAATCGTCATTTTCCCCGACACCTACAGCCCTCCTGTCATTGAAAACGCCCGGCCACATTTTTTATCTGCTCTGCGACATATACAATCTCCTCATCCGTCAGCTGCGTGCTGCAGGGAAAATTCAGAATGCATTTGCTGTAATAAACCGCTCTCTCAATCTCATACGCAGGAGCCTTCCGATAAGGGCGTTGTTCATGAATCAGACCCCAGACCGCCCTTGTCTGCACGCCGCGCCCGTCAAGTTCTGCAACAATTTCCCGCAGCGGGATATCCGCTCCGCCGGAAACAATCTCCAGGGAATAAAACCAATGGTTGGAATCCGTCTCTTCCCTGAATCCCAGCATTTTACCTCCCGTAAACCCTGCAAAAAGCCCGCGATACCGTTCATAATTACGGCGCTTTCTGACGATAAATTCCGGCAGTTCTTCCATCTGCGCCACCCCGAGAGCGGCCTGCAGGTTGGTCATCCTGTAATTAAATCCTACCTCGTGATGAATATAAAAATGCGGATCATCTTTCGCCTGTGTCGACAGATATTTAATATGCGCGACTTCATCCTCATTCTTCCCAGTGACGGCGCCTCCGCCGCCTGTCGTGATTATTTTGTTGCCGTTAAACGAAAATGCTCCGAAATCCCCGATAGTTCCCGCATATTTTCCCGCATATCGTCCCTGCGTATAATGTGAGCCGAGCGCCTCCGTCGCATCTTCAATGACCTTAAGACCAAACTCTTCCGCCACATCCATAATCGCTTCCATATCTGCCAGATTGCCAAATACGTGTACCACAATAAGCGCTTTTACCGTTCTGCCGCTTGCGCCATGAACCAGATGCCCGCCATCCATCCGGCACTCTGTCTCGCAAAACCGGCGCAGTTTGACAGGGTCCATACACAGACTGTCAAGATCGGAAGAGCGTCGTGTAGGGAAAGAGTGTAGGTTATAGTGTA
>CANDFU010000089.1 GCA_947384095.1 uncultured Roseburia sp.
ATGGCCGGCTTAGAAAGACAAACAATTTTCCGGAGTTTACCGCGCGCGTCTGTCCGGCGCTCTGTGAGGCTGCCTGCGCCTGCGGGCACTGGGGCGACGCAGTGACCTGTAAGGCAAACGAACTGGGGATTATCGAAAATGCCTATGAAAAAGGGTATGCGGCTGCAAAACCGCCGAGGGTGCGCACTGGAAAGAAGGTGGCGATCGTCGGATCCGGTCCGGCCGGCCTGGCGGCGGCGGATCAGCTCAACAAGCGGGGCCATTCTGTGACCGTCTACGAACGCGATGACAGGCCGGGCGGTCTGCTGATGTACGGCATTCCGAATATGAAGCTGGAAAAATGGGTGATTGAGCGCAGAATAGAGGTGATGCGGGAGGAAGGGATCGGATTTGTGACGGGGGCGGATGTCGGAAAGGACATTAAGGCTGCTGAATTGTTGAGGCAGTATGACCGTGTCCTCCTGGCCTGCGGCGCGAAACAGCCAAGGGATGTCAGCGTTCCGGGAAGGGAGGCTGCAGGGATCTGGTTTGCGGTCGATTTCCTTGGAGCGGTAACAAAAAATCTTCTGGATTCCGGATCAAAGGACGGCGGCGCTGCGTCTGCAAAGGGAAAAAAGGTTGTGATCATCGGCGGAGGGGATACCGGAAATGACTGCGTCGGGACAGTGCTGCGCCAGGGATGTGCGGGCGTGACGCAGCTTGAGATGATGCCGAAAGCCCCGGAAGTGCGCGCGGCGGATAATCCCTGGCCGGAATGGCCGAAAGTGTTCAGGACGGATTACGGCCAGGAGGAGGCGGCGGCCGTATTCGGGCGCGATCCGCGTATTTATCAGACGACAGTGAAGGAGTTTATCAAAGACAAGAAAGGAAATCTGACCGGAGTCGTCACGGTAAAGGTGGAGCGGACAACGGATGAAAAGACCGGGCGTGCGGTGATGGCAGAGGTTCCCGGGTCGGACCGGCGCATGGATGCAGATCTGGTTCTGATTGCGGCCGGGTTCCTGGGCGCACAGAAATATGTCGCGGATGCATTCGGGGTGAAATCTGATGCAGGGACCAACATTGCGACGTCGGGCGGCGGTTATGCCACGAATGTCAGAAATGTTTTTGCCGCGGGCGATGTCCGCCGCGGACAGTCCCTTGTTGTGTGGGCCATCCGTGAGGGCCGTGAGGCTGCGCGGGAGATAGACGAGAGCCTGATGGGGTATTCCTATCTGTAAGAAAATCTGTAAATGGGGGAAAATACTGCGGCGAAAACCGGGGATGTTTTCCCTCATTCGGATTTTTACGCCTGCGGGGGAAATGAAAATTTTATGAAAATATTGAATTTTCTGAATTAACATGTTAGAATGGAAATCAACATGAAAATTTGCTCTGACAGGCAGGAGGCATGCATATGAGTGTACAGTTGTTGGACAAAACAAGAAAGATCAACAAATTGCTTCACAATAACAACTCATCAAAGGTTGTCTTCAATGATATCTGCGACGTCTTAAAAGAGATCCTTGATTCCAATATCCTGGTCATCAGCAAAAAAGGAAAAGTGCTCGGAACCGGAGCCTGTGAGGGCGTGGAAGAGATCAGGGAGCTGATTGTGGAAGAAGTCGGCGGGTTTATCGACCCTCTGCTGAATGAACGGCTGCTGGGGATTTTGTCCACGAAAGAAAATGTCAACCTTGAGACGCTGGGGTTTATCGACGAGATAAAAAAGTATACGGCGATCATCACTCCGATCGATATTGCGGGGGAGCGGCTGGGGACGCTGTTTGTGTACCGGCAGGACAGGCAGTACGATATCGACGATATTATCTTAAGCGAGTATGGAACGACTGTGGTGGGACTTGAGATGATGCGCTCCGTCAATGAGGAAAATGCAGAAGAGAGCAGAAAGATACAGATCGTGAAATCAGCCATCAGTACGCTTTCGTTTTCCGAACTGGAAGCGATCACGCATATCTTTGACGAGATGGACGGCAGGGAAGGAATCCTGGTCGCCAGCAAGATCGCAGACCGCGTCGGCATTACCCGCTCCGTGATCGTGAATGCATTGCGTAAGTTTGAGAGTGCGGGGGTGATTGAGTCCAGGTCTTCCGGCATGAAGGGAACCTATATCAAAGTGCTCAACGACGTCGTTTTCGACGAGCTTGCCCGGCTGAAAAAACAGAATCAGAAAAATAAATAATAATGGATTGCAGACTGTAAAAGGATTTATAGTGTAAAAGTGTTGCTATAAGTCCTTTTTTTGGTAATAAGTGGATATCTAGTGGGTATAACGAAAAAAAGTACAATATGATGTAAAAAAATATAGAAAAGTTACTTGTTTTTCTTGAAATATGTTCTATAATAGAATAGGATATGGAGTAAAATCCGGTGGACTGGAAGGAGGTACATGGATGATCAGCACAAATGCGTTTGACTACATCAATGTTATGGATAAAGCGGCGGATGCAAGCTGGAAGCGGGAGAGCGTGCTGGCAAATAATATTGCCAATGCAGACACTCCTTATTTTAAGCGGTCCGATATCGATTTTGAATCAGCACTGAAATCGGAACTGGGAAAATCAAGGTATGGAACGCTGGATCGGAAAATCCGCACGCTGAACGCGGATCTGAGCGGTCTTGATGTGGAAACGTTCAAGGAATACGATCACTTTTCCTATCGGCTGGACCGCAACAATGTGGATCCGGATTCAGAGGAAGTGGAACTGGCGTCGGAGCAGCTTCGCTATCAGCTTCTGACGACGGCGATCAGCGACGAATTTGCACGGATGAAAGTGGTATTAAAATAGGAGGTAATGTATGGGATTATTTCAGGCGTTTGACATCAGCGGTTCCGGAATGACGGCGGAGCGCTTCCGTATCGACACGATTGCGCAGAATATCGCAAATATTAACACGACAAGGACGGAAGACAACGAGCCGTATCGCAGAAAGATTGTGACGTTCGGGGAGCGGAAGCTCACGTCTTTCAGCAATTACTATCAGTCTGCCAGTGCAAAGTGGGTCGGAAACGGTGTGAAAGTGACTTCTCTGCGGGAGGATACGGAGACAGATTTTATTATGAAGTACGATCCTGCACATCCGGATGCGGATGAGAATGGTTATGTGCTGTATCCGAATGTCAATACGGTGACGGAAATGACAAACCTGATTGACGCGACGCGCGCTTATGAGGCGAATACAACGGCTTTTAACGCGACGAAAAGCATGGTGCAGTCGGCTTTGCAGATCGGGAAGTAGGAAGAGGCGGCGCAGGGCATAGACGGGGATACAATATGAACAGCGGAAAGAGGAGAGGAAAATGGATATAACGTCGTTGACAGGGGTCGCGTCTGCGGAATATGCGGATGCCACCAGGGATATGCGTCCGCAGAAAGAGGCAGGAGACAGTTTTGATTCAGTGCTTTCGGCTGCGATGAATATGCTTATGGAGACAAACGCGCTGCAGAACGATGCGCAGTCCGCAAAGATTACATTTGCACTCGGACAGGCGGAAAACCCGCATGATATGCAGATAGCGGAACAGAAGGCGCTTGCGGCGATTCAGTATACCACGGCGGTGCGGGATAAACTGATTGACGCTTACAAAGAAATCATGAATATGCAGATTTAATGAACGGAGTTGACGAACAATGCCGGAACAATTGCAGAAAGTTTTAGATCAGGTTTTAGAATGGTGGAAGAAGTTTAATACAAAACAAAAAGCGCTTTTACTGAGCATTGCGGCGACGATCATACTTGCATTGGTGATACTGGCGGCCGTTGTGGGAAGGCCGGAGATGACGCAGCTCATTCAGTGTGAGTCTGCGAAGGAAGCCGGAGAAGTGAAAAAACTGCTCGAAGACGAAAAGATTTCGTTTGAAATGTCGCAGGATGGGCTTACGTTTACCGTGGCCGAAAAGGACATGGCTTCCGCGTCGATTCTGCTTGGAACGAGCGGGATCCCGACGGAAGGATTTGGAATCGAAGACGTGTTTGAGGGCGGTTTCAGCTCGACGGAAGCGGATAAGGCAAAACGCTATAAACGATATCTGGAAGAGCGTTTTGCAAGCCAGCTTGCGATCCTGTCCAATGTCGAAAGCGCATACGTGACACTGGAGCTTGCGCCGGATGATGGAACGATCCTTTCAAAAGATGAAGAGGATTCGGCTTCCGTGATTCTTACGCTCACAAAGGCGATGGATGACGAACAGGCTCTGGGAATTGCCAAATACATAGCGACGCAGCTTGGAAATGCGACGACGGATAATATCATGATTCTGGATTCTGACTCAAATGTGCTTTTTTCGGGCGGTGATTCTTCCACCACGATGGGAATGGCGGGCACCCAGATTTCATTCCGCTCAAAGATGGAAGCGCTTGTCCGCAACCGGGTAAAAGATGTGCTCGTCACTTCGGGGCTTTATGATCAGGTGGAGGTGGCGCCCAATCTGGATCTGGATTTTTCACAGACGAACCGGACGAGTACCGAATATTCCGCCCCCGAGGGCAGGACGACCGGTATGATTGAGGAAGAAAAAAATTACGAGGAAGAGAGCCGGGGCGGGCTGGCCGGCGTGCCGGGTACGGATACAAATGATGACACTCCGACGCAGGTGATTGACGACAATAATTATTCCGAATCGTCCATCACCGACAGTACCAGAAGGTATCAGAATAATAAGACGGTCACGGAGACAGACAGCGGAGTCGGCAGTATCCGCTATGACAGCTCGTCTATTTCACTCACGGCAAAGAATTTTGTGATCTATGATGAAGATACCCTCAGGGCTTCCGGTGCTCTTGGCGATATGAGCTTTGAGGAATATATCGCCGCCAACAGCGCGCCTGTGATGACGGAAGTGGATCAGGAGTATTATACGCTGGTTGCCAATGCGACAGGTTTTCCGGTGGAACGGATCAGTATTATTGCGTTTGAAGAACCGGTATATAAGTACTCTTCAAACGAGAGATCGCTGTCGGATTACCTGCAGATTATCCTTGCGGTGCTGATTCTTCTCCTGCTTGGATATGTCGTGTTCCGGAGCACCAGAAAAGAAAAGGTTGTGGAGATGGAGCCGGAGCTTTCGGTGGAGACCCTGCTTGAATCGACAAAGGAGACGCAGGAGCACAATCCGCTGGAGGATATCGGATACAATGAGAAGTCTGAAACCAGGCTTCTGATCGAAAAATTTGTGGATGAGAACCCCGAAGCCGCCGCGTCGCTGCTGCGCAACTGGCTGAATGAGGAATGGGAGTAGTTATGGCTAAGACGGATGAATATAATGGTGTCCAGAAGGCGGCGATCTTGCTGATTGCCCTGGGACCGGAGCGCTCGGCAGATGTGTTCAAGCATCTGAAGGAAGATGAGATAGAGGAACTGACACTTGAAATTGCGAATACCCGGAGTGTATCGTCACAGGTGAAGGAAGATGTGCTGAACGAGTTTTATCAGGTCTGCCTTGCGCAGCAGTATATCGCGGAGGGCGGTATCGGCTACGCGAAAGAGCTTCTGGACAAAGCTCTCGGCGACGAGAAGGCGCAGGAAGTGATTGCGAAGCTGACGGCTTCCCTGCAGGTCCGGCCGTTTGAATTTGTCCGCAAGACAGACCCAAGCCAGCTTTTAAACTTTATCCAGGACGAACATCCGCAGACGATTGCGATGATTTTGTCTTATCTGACATCGCCGCAGGCGGCCATGGTGATCGGTTCGCTTGCGCCGGAAAAACAGGCGGATGTGGCAAAGCGTATTGCGATGATGGACCGCACCTCTCCGGACGTCATCAAAGAGGTGGAGCGTGTGCTTGAACGCAAGCTGGCGTCCCTTGCCAACCAGGATTATACAATTGTCGGAGGCGTGGACGCCATCGTAAATATCTTAAATACGGTAGACCGCTCGACGGAAAAGCATATTATGGAATCGCTGGAGATCGAGGAACCGGAGCTTGCAGACGAGATCCGCAAGAAGATGTTTGTATTCGAAGATATTCTCCTTCTGGACGACCGCGCAATTCAGCGTGTGCTTAGGGATGTGGACAATGCCGACCTGGGCATTGCTTTAAAAGGTGCGGCTGAGGAAGTGCAGAATGTAATCTTTAAGAATCTCTCAAAGCGTCTGGCTGCCATGATCAAAGAGGACATGGAGTTTATGGGGCCGGTGCGTATGAAAGATGTGGAGGAAGCGCAGCAGAAGATCGTGAGCGTCATCCGTAAACTGGAGGATGCGGGTGAGATTGTTATCTCCAGAGGCGGAGGTGACGAAATCATTGTCTAATCTTTACAAACAGTGGCTTGTCCGCTCGGAGGCGGACAATGCCCGGATTATCAATTCCAATGCCATTCTGATGGAGCGCCTGGAAAAGAACAGCGGTTTTCAGCCGGGGCTGGCCGGATTTGCGGGTTCTGACGCTTTTCCGGAAGACATCATGGGCGACATCGCGGAAGAGGTGGAAGAAGGGCCGGATCCGGTTGAACTCGCACGGGAGGAGGCGGAGCGCATTCTTTCACAGGCACAGGAACAGGCAGATTTTCTGGTGAGTCAGGCACAGGAACAGGCAGCCGGTATCGAGGAGACTGCCAGGGCGCAGGGATATGAGGCGGGCAGGTTGCGCGCAGATCAGGAATTTGAAAAAATGCGCGACGAGCTGACGGATACGTTTCGCGAGAAGAACCGGAAAATGGATGCCGAGTATCAGGAAAAGCGGGATCATATGGAAAAGGAACTGGTAGATGTCATCTTAGAGGTGTTTGACCGGGTTTTCCATATTCAGTTTGACAATAAAAAAGAAATTCTGATGCATCTGATCAATGATGCAGTTTTAAATATCGAGGGAGAAAAGAAATTTCGCATTCGTGTCTCAACTGAAAATGCACAGTTTCTTTTGAACAATAAAGAAGGGATTCTGGACCGTGTCGGACATAATATAGAAATAGAAATTCTGGAAGACGGTGCGATGGGCGGAAAGGAATGTGTGATCGAGACGGATTCCGGCGTATTTGACTGTGGTCTGGACGTACAGCTTGAGAAGATCGGAAGAGCACACGTCTGAACTCCAGTCACCTCTCGT
>CANDFU010000090.1 GCA_947384095.1 uncultured Roseburia sp.
AATGCATCGCTCCTTCTGGTAGGGCGGCTGAATCTGCCGTACAAGAAAGGGCGGTGCACAGGCGGCGGACCGGGGTCAGACGGAGAGGGCCACAAATCCGATATTGACAAGACAAAATAGTGCGGGAACGGTCAGTGCCAGCCTGCCGCCCACGGTAGCTGTCTTTTTTTCCAGGATATCTTCCATTCCGGCCATACAGTATAAAACGGCCGATAAAAGAAGAAAATAGAAAGCGATATAGACTCGTTCCCCCGACACGTAGATTGTCGCCATAAATCCCAGTATCATCCCGGCGCCGAATCCGCAGCCAAGGAGAAGAAGCAGACAGACACAGGCGAACGGTTTTTCCTTCAGGAGGAGACAGAAGGCGTAAACCATGGAGATGATTGTGAGCAGGAGATAGAGCATCGGCAGCCAGGCGGAGGGGGACGTCCAGTTCCAGGAAAGGATCTGCTCCGGAACGACAAAAAGCCCGGAGAGTCCCGGATACGCCGTGCGTACGACGGTCTGGCCGAAGAGAATCAAAAGCGGCAGGGAACACAACAGAGTTCTGATGTAGCTGTCTGTTTTCAGGAAGACCAGCCAGGCGAGGAGAAACGCCGACACACAGAATACAGCGTCTGCATTAGCGAGAAACACGCGTTCCATGCCTAACAGTCCCAGGTAGAGTTTGTCTGCAAACCCATAGGTTTCAAAGACTGGAAGATCGGCGATGCTGACGGCGTTCCGTGCGGCGTTTCCGGGACAGAGTACAATGAGAAGCAGGGATAAAAAGTTTGCCGCGGCAAAACATGCCGGTGCAAAAGTATTTTTCCATACAGGTATGCGCATGTGAAAGGCGTAGTACGCGCAGAGCAGGAAAATAATGCAGAGTATGACGGCGGACTGTTCGTGGCTGCTTGCCAGCAGGCAGGCTGCAGTGCCGCAGATTGTTTCGGTGATGTGGATTTTTTTCTGCAGAAGTATTTTTTTCAGCAGCACGCACACATAAAATCCACAGAAGAGCGGCCAGAAATAATTGACTGTCGTTGTGATCCAGCCTGCGGATCCCATATCGTGGAACGGATACAGGAGGACGGCCGCCGCCGCGCACCAGTCCATAAAGCGGCTCTGCCCGAAGAGTTTTGAGAGCAGGATCGGAAATGCGGCAAACAGGAGTGTGTCGAGAATTTTCCATAGGAGAGGATGCTTAATGATAAGGACCAGCAGAAATTCGATGACAATCCGGGAAGTCCAGGTTTTATAGCGCATGGTAAGAAAAGCCCACAGGCCGGAACTTTGCGCTGCGTCGGCAAAATAGAGATCGTCTCCCGCCATGGGCTGTATTTTTATGTGATAGAGTAATCCGATGAGTGCAGCCAGAATAAAAGGCGCATACGCGCCTATATATTCCCCTGCGGTTTTTTTGTGTGTATTCAAACTCTGCAGGCTCCTTTTGCTTTCTTATTCTTCAAAGATGTCGTTTAACTTTGCGCCGCATTCGCTGCAGAAGGTCGCCGCCTCGGGCATTCTTGCACCGCATCTGGGGCATTCTGAAGCGCCTTTGATCTTAAGAACCTCCGCTTTCATGCGCGCGATCTCTGCGAGAGCCTCACCGATCAGGTAGAACTGCTCCGCCTCATCCGCTTCGATGACCTCATCGTTTTTGTGCTTTTCGTAGTAGGCGGCGCCGATCGCGGCATACTGCTCCTGTACGTATTCTTCCTTGGCCCTGATATCGATCCGCAGCTTCGCGATCTCGGACACATCCCTTGCCTTTTGCCCGACATCTTTGCCGGCGGATACGATGGTTTCTCCTAATTTGTCAAAAAACTCCATCCGATTACCTCACAGAATTTGCTTCATTTCATTTTCTCACTACATAGTATAACCCGTATTGTCATTTTCGGCAATAAAAAAAGCAGGTATTGACAAAGCGCATAAAGAGCGTTATAGTCAATATACCCCATGGGGGTATGCGGCGGGGAGACAGAACAGATGGCGGAGACGAGAGCAGGGACGGAGGAATGACCATGCCGGAGCAGAATGTACGATCAGAGGCAGTAAAGCATAAACAGAGGGACGCGGATGAGCGAAGGGATCTGATCACCCGCCTAAGCCGTATTGAGGGACAGGTCCGCGGCATTAAAGCGATGGTGGAGGACGATCGTTATTGCGTCGATATTGTGACGCAGGTATCTGCCGTCCAGGCGGCATTAAACGGTTTTAATAAAGAGCTTCTGGCGCGCCACATAAAAACCTGCGTTTCGGAGGATATCAGAGACGGCAGGAAGGAAGCGGTCGATGAGCTCTGCGAACTTTTAAAGAAACTGATGAAATAGATGGAAGGCAGTACGGAAATGAGGGAAAGTGTGATATATGAAAAAAGAAAATTTTGACGTGACGGGCATGACCTGCTCTGCCTGTTCTGCCCATGTTGAAAAGAGCGTGGCGAAGCTTGACGGCATGGGACATGTCAGCGTCAATCTGCTGACGAACAGCATGCAGGTGGAATACGAAGAAGGAAAACTGGATACGGAGCGGATCGTAAAGGCGGTCGAGGACGCCGGATATGGGGCGGCCGTAAAGGGAGGCGCCGCGGCGGGCGGCGGGAACGGCAGTGCAAAAGCTTTTGGGGACCCTGTTTCCATGCAGCAGAAAAATATACAAAATATGAAAAGGCGTCTGATTTTTTCTGTCTGTTTTCTTGTGCCGCTGATGTATGTATCCATGGGACACATGATTTTTGACGCATTGAATATTCCCATGCCGCCTGTCACCATGCGCTTTTTTTCCGGCAATGAAAATGCAATCGCTTATGCATTTACACAGCTGCTTCTTCTGATCCCGATTCTGATAGCGAATCAGAAATACTTTAAAAACGGGTTTCAGACGCTGGCGCGGAGAAGTCCCAATATGGACAGCCTGATCGCGATCGGCGCGGGAGCTTCGATTGTTTATGGAATTTTTGCGATTTACCGGATCGGATACGGCCTGGGGCACGGTGATCCGGCGGTTGTGGAGCAATACCGCCATGATCTGTATTTTGAATCGGCGGGGACGATACTCACACTGATCACGGTGGGGAAATATCTGGAGACAAAATCAAAAGGAAAGACCAGCGAGGCCATCACAAGGCTGATGGATCTGGCGCCGAAAACGGTTACTGTTCTGAAAGACGACGTCGAGACAGTGGTGGATATTGCGGAAGTGAAGGTCGGCGATCTTTTTCTGATCAGACCGGGTGAGGCAGTTGCGGTGGACGGCGTGATCGAAGAAGGGAAGTCGTCGTTTGATGAGTCTGCGATCACCGGGGAAAGCATTCCGGTATTAAAGCAGGAGGGCGACAGGGTCGTGTCTGCTTCCATTAACAAGGCGGGGCTGATACGTGCAAGGGCCGTAAAAGTCGGAGAGGACACGACGATCGCGCAGATTATCCGGCTGGTGGAAGAGGCGTCCGCGAGCAAGGCGCCGATTGCAAGGCTGGCAGATCAGATTGCCGGGATATTTGTGCCCGCGGTGATCGGGATTGCCGCCGTCACATTTGTTGTGTGGCTGTTCTTTGGGGCGGCATTTGAATTTGCGATGTCGAGCGCGATTGCCGTTCTGGTGATTTCCTGCCCGTGCGCGCTGGGACTGGCGACACCGGTTGCGATTATGGTCGGAACCGGAAAGGGGGCGGAAAACGGCATTCTGATTAAATCGGGCGAGGCGCTTGAGACGGCGCACCTGATCGACACCGTTGTGCTGGATAAGACAGGGACCATTACGCAGGGGAAGCCGGTCGTCACAGAAATAGAATGCTTCGGGGACATTGCGGAGCAGGAGCTTCTGCGCATTGCCGGCAGCCTGGAAAAAGGGAGCGAGCATCCGCTGGCGGATGCGGTTGTGGAACGCTGCGAGCGTGCGGGGATAGCGCTGTCGAAAGTTGAGGATTTCACTGCGGTTTTCGGAAAAGGAATCGTAGGGACGCTGGACGGGAACATCTATTATGCCGGAAACGAGAAAATGATGGAAGAAAAGAAGATCGCCGTCCATGGCAGCGTGAAAGAGAGGATCGACGGTCTGGCCAGGCAGGGACAGACGCCGCTTCTCTTCGCCGACGAGAAATCTGTCATCGGCGTTATCGGAGTGGCGGACGTCGTAAAACCGACCAGCCGTGCGGCCGTGAAAAAGTTAAAGGATTATGGCATCCATGTGATTATGCTGACGGGAGATAATGAGGTGACGGCACAGGCGATCCGCAGCCGGGTCGGAATCGACGAGGTGATCGCCGGGGTGCTCCCGACACAGAAAGAGGAAAAAATTGCGGCCCTTAAGGCGGCGGGGCATAAAGTCGCCATGGTGGGAGACGGCATCAACGACGCGCCCGCACTGGCTTCGGCGGATGTGGGAATTGCGATCGGAGCCGGTACGGATGTGGCCATCGAGAGCGCCGATGTTGTGCTGATGAAAAATGATCTCCTGGATGCAGCGGGAGCCATCCGCCTGAGCCGGGCAGTCATCCGCAATATCAAAGAAAATCTGTTCTGGGCATTTTTTTACAATATTATCGGTATTCCGCTGGCGGCGGGCGTGCTCTACCCGTTTTTCGGGTTAAAGCTCAACCCCATGTTCGGGGCCGCCGCAATGAGTCTGAGCAGTATATGTGTTGTGAGCAATGCCCTGCGTTTAAAGGCGCTGCGTCTGGAGCATTCTGCGGCAGATGAAGCAGGGGCGCGGGAAGAAGACACGGCCGTATGCGATTATAAAACAGAGAAATCTGAACAATCAGAGAGAAAGGAAGAAAAAAGCATGACGAAAACAATCAGTATCGAGGGAATGGCCTGCGGGCACTGCACGGCGAGAGTGGAAAAAGCGTTAAGCGGTCTGAGTGGAGTGACGGCAGTTACAGTCAGCCTGGAGGAGAAAAACGCAGTTGTGACTGTGGATGAGAGTGTGACGGATGATCTGCTTAAGGAAACCGTGACGGAAGCCGGGTACGAGGTGAAAGGAATCTGTTAGGTGCTCTTTTTTCCGGCGGCCGGGGATGGATATGCCTGGCCCGGTGAACATTAAAGAAGGAAAAGCCGGTTAACCGGCTTCTCCTTCTTCCACGATTTCTTCGAGGACGCGGATCAGATCGTGTATATTGTTGAGGCGAACATTCCGGTCCAGAATACAGTTTTTTAAATCGGTGGATAATGTTTCAAATTTTTCCCTGATTTCGGGAGATACATAAGATGCCATAAAAACCTCATTTCTGCGCTGCTTTTGAGTAGGTGTGGCTTTGTGGCAGGCAGCGCGCAGACACAAAGCGCTGCAGTCCGGCTTCTCAATCAGTATACGCAGACAGCGGAAAAGCTATCCATGCTTTGAGGCCGGCAGGAATACAGGGTATCAGGTGAGGAGGAGTTATGAATATTACGGCAGGAGCACAGGTTTCCAGTCTGAAGGCTTATCTGCAGACGCCCGGGCAGATGGAGGAGACCTTTGAAAAACTCAGGCGCATTGGATATCGCGTCGTCCAGCTGCAGTGGATCAATCCGGAAATACCGCCGGAGACAGTGGCTGCGGCTCTTTCACGCACGGGTCTTGTAAGCGTTTCTACGCAGGATTATTACCAGGAAGTGCGGAATCACATTTCTGCTACTCTTAAGCTCCATGAATTGTGCGGCAGCAGGAATATCTGTGTCAGCGGAATCCCGGAATCGCTTCTTACGGAGGAAGGCTGTCTTACTTTTTCCAGAGAACTCACCGATTTTGCTTCTCAGATGGAGGCTGTTGGCAGAGTGGTATCTTTTCACCCGCGGGTGCAGGAATTCTGCAGGTTTGGCGGCAGAAGCGCCGTGGAGATCCTGATGGAAAACACGCCGGATTCCTTTCAATTGGGACTGGATCTGTATCACCTGATCAGAGCGGGAGAGGATCCGCAGGCATGGCTGCGCCGCTTCCGGGGAAGAATCGAATTTGTGCACTTCAAGGACTACCGTATGGATGCAGACGGCAGGGAGCACCTGGTTCCGGTGGGGCAGGGGCTGATCGACTGGGAGCCCATAATCCGGGCATGTGAGGAAAACGGGGTAAAGTGGATTTTTGCGGAACAGGAACGGTGGGAGAAGGATGCCTTCCTTTGTATGGCGGAAAGTCTGGCCCACCTGCGCGAAATGGGCGTACAGCCATAGAGATTTTGCGGGGGCATCTGTGCCGGGCAGCCATTTTCTTCCGGCATGGATGCTGCGGGAGTTTTTTCTTGACAAGGGCGGAGGATGTGGGTAGAATAAAGAAAACAAAAAAGGAAGCGTAAATGTATGTTAATTGTATCAGACTGTGGGAGGAAATAATTGAAAGATGGGATGAGATATCCGGCGCGGCGCGCCTGTTATTTTTGTGCCCATTACCCATGGAAGATGTACGAGAGGCTGTACGGCATATCCAGGTCAGAGGGAATCCGGCAGAATACGCAGATCAGTAAACCCGTGGAAAAGATGTCCACGGGTTTTTCGATTCCGGAGCGCAATGATCCGGGCGGCCGGCGGCCTTTCTTTTCCTCCCGCAGTGCGGTTTTCTGCCGCAGGAGTCCGGATGTTTTAAAATCAGAGTGCAGAAAGGAAAGATACAATGAATCATACATTTGAAATTATCGGTTTTGAGGAAATCAGAAAACGCCTTGCCGACTGTGCGAATACCGTCCCGGGAAAACGTCTCGCGGCAACGCTGACGCCGTATCTCGCAGAAGATGAATTGCGGCGGAATCTGCGGGAAACGACGCAGGCGCGCATCTGCCTTGAAAAGATCGGCACGCCGCCGATTCCTCTTATGGAGGCAATGGATGAAAAAATAAATGCGGCAGTGCGCGGCGAGATGCTTACAGCGGAGGACATCGAAGCGGTCGGCGCATTTTTAACCGCCGTAAACCGCATGAAATCTTATCTGGAAAGAGGGAAAGAACGACAGATCGGGCTGGCGTTCTATTGCGAGAATCTCTGTTTTCCGGAGGAACTGGCGGAGGAGATCGCAAATGCCGTCCGCGGAGGCCGTGTGGACGA
>CANDFU010000091.1 GCA_947384095.1 uncultured Roseburia sp.
AAATGGGCTATCACTGCATGGAAGTGAGCCAGATTCCGATGACACCGGAAAACGTTTCCGGCATGAAAAAAGCGTGTGACGAATTCGGGATCAAGATCGCGGCGAACTCAGCAGCTCTGGAACCGATGATGCCCGGTATGCCGGGAGAATTTTTAAACACTGATTTTGACAAAATTGTGGAGGACTGTAAAACCCTCAACACAGACATGCTGCGAATCGGAATGCTCCCGATGACCTGTATGGGCAGCCGTGAAAAGGCTATTTACTTCGTAAAAAGAGCTGACGAGATGGCAGAACGCCTTGGCGAGCACGGCATCGATCTGTACTACCACAATCACCATGTAGAGTTTGTCAAATATGACGGACAGTATCTGCTGGACATCATCAAAGACAACACGAAGAAAATGGGATTCGAGCTGGATATCCACTGGATTCACCGCGGCGGTGAAAATCCTGTCACTTTTATCAATCAGTATGCCGGCCGCATCCGTCTTCTTCACTTAAAAGACTACCGCATCGCGCCAATCCGGATGCCGGAAGGCGATTTTGATTTCAAGGCAGTCATGGGCCAGTTCTACAATCTGACCGAGTTTGCGGAAGTAGGGGAAGGAAGTCTTCCAATTAAAGAATGTATTGAGGCCGGTCTTGCAGGCGGAAGCGAATATTTCCTGATCGAGCAGGATGACACCTACGGCCGGGATCCGTTTGAAAGTTTAAAGATCAGCCGTGACAATCTGATAGCCATGGGCTACAAAGACTGGTTTGAACTGTAAAATGTCTTTATGATCCGGTTCCGAAAAAGACAGGTAAAACTACCTGTCTTTTTCTGTGCCCCTGAACCTCCCATATCGCCGTTCTGCCCGTTCTGCAAAATCCTCAAAACAACTGTCCAGTTCCTGTGCAAACTCTTCACGACAGATCAGCATCATCTTCTTATAGCGTTTCCTGGCCTCTTTTATATCACCGTTCAGAAAAAGATATTCCACCAGCCGCTCTGCAACCGGCACCGCGTACCGGTCAACGGCCGCCGCCTTTTCCAAGAGCAGTACGGCCCCGCCAAAATCCCCTCTCTCCGCCTTTAAATCTGCAAGTCCGGTAATTGTCTGCAGGAAAATCCGTTCCACATACTCCCGGTATCCTCCCAGCCAGGTATAATCTTCCCCGTACATATAGCATTCATGATAGAGAGACGTTATCTCCGACACATCTTTCCGTTCTGGCAGACGCCTTTTCTGCACATCCTGATTCCACTCCATCAGCACGCCGATATCGGATGAAATATGCTCATATTCCAGCGCATAAGTCTGACTTTCCGCCCTTAAAATTTCCGGCGCCCCTGCCTGCGCAAGAGCCTTTCTGAGGTAAGACATCGTTGTGTGAAACAACACCGTGGCCTTTTTACAGTCCCGTTCCGGCCACAGACGTTCGGTCAGCGTATCTCTGCTAACCCCCCTGCCCCCCTCGTAAAACAGACATGCAAACAATTCTTTTGTTTTTCTGGTCCGCCAGGCCACTTTTCCGTCTGCTCCCTCTGCTTCCAGCGGACCAAGGCATCTGACTTTAAGCAGTCCCTCTTTTTCTCCCTGCATACCATTCTTTAACACTTCCTCCAGAATACACAAATCTTCGTTGTGAAAGACCGGCCCGGCAAGTCCCATCCGGATACGTTCCGCTTCGATCTGTCTGATTTCCTCCCTCATCCGCTTTACACTGCCGCCATACATCCGTATCCCTCCTTCTTTGCGACATGACGCAAGGAGCAGAAATAACTTCATCCAGCCGGCAAACACCCCTCCTCCGCCGATCCGGATCCCCTCTTCCGCCAGTTTTATCCACTCTGCATCTTTTTTATCGTACTGTGCGCACACGGCACAGTAAAATCCATATTCCGCATAAACTTTTGATATCCTTGCTATCTGCCTGGACTGGCAGATAACCTCTTTCCAGACACTCGCACCTTCGTTCTGCATCCGGCTGATCTGCAGCGCCCAGCGCACCAGCCGGCACAGGCTATGAAAAGAACACATACCCGGCTCTCTCTCTGCATTCCGTTTTAAAAACTGCCTCAGCTCCGCAAATCCCTCCATCTCAAGGCTATACTCCAGTCTGCGCAGGACAATCCGCATACTATGGCTTGTAGCCACACCCGCAAGCTGTTCCTCCGCAAATCCCGCCAGTTCCTTTGCAGGCGCCGGGCCATGCCGCTCCCTGAGATTCTCAAGCTGCTCATGTGCATATTCCGCATACCGTTCAAAATGCCGGTTAAAAACTGCCGCATCCATCGCCTTTGAGAGCAGCTCCATCCCCTGTTCTTCCTCCCCCTGGTATCTCAGATAACGATACAGCCAGTAGAGCGTTGTTTCACTCAGTCCCCCCTCTGCGTTACGAAGCCGTGAAATCCATCTCTCTGATATGGTACCCTTACCTGTTTCATGCAGAATACGTATCTTCTTTTCTACAATCACAGATAATATTTCAACGCCCGCTCCTCCACATTCCATCGCGTATTCCGCGGCAGCGTCCCAGTCCTCATGCCGCGCGCTATATTCCGCCGCTCTGCGCAAAAGAATTTCCCTGCGTCCCGACTCCAGTCTGCTCTGCAGAAATGAAGCAAACACCGGATAATAGAAATATCCGTTCTGTCTGTCCGGCCGTCTGGCCAGAAATATATTTTCATGGGCAAGATATTCCAGTATCCGCCCGGCGTCGCTGCGCCCGAGCACAAAATTCAGAATTTCCTCCTCGATTTCAGCAAATATGGAGGAATCAGTCAAAAACACCTGAACCCCGGAAGACAATTTCCGGAACATTGTAAAAAAAATATAATCGTTGAGACAGGAAGCCTCATTCATATATTCGGGAACAAAGGAGGACGGGGCATGCTTCATTTTCAGCCCCGCCAGTACAATCCCTGCAGCCCAGCCTCCGGTATACCGGAAGACGGGCCCGGACGTCCCGCTCCCCGCCCTCTCCCCGGTCAGACGGCTTACTAACGCCTTCGTCTCACTCTCTGTAAACCGAAGCTGTTCCGCCGAAAAGACACGCACTCTTCCCTGCAGCACATACTTTGCCAGAAACGGCGGAAGGCTTCCCCGCACGGTAAGCAGCATACGAAACTTTCCCCGCCCATATTCCATCCACATTTCCACCAGTTCATAAATCCGTTCGTCTGATATCGTCTGAAAGTCATCTATGCAGACATAAAAAGGATTTTCACCATTTTCCAGATCAAAAAAGGACAGAAAGCGCTGACATCCCTCACGGATTTCTGCTTCTCCCTGTCCCGTTTCTTCTATCTCCGGAATCTTTGTTTTTCTTTTTCCCAAAATCGCGGAACAGATTCCGCGAAAAAAATAAGCCGGAGCATTATCCGCTCCGCTTATCTGATACCAGCAGCTGCTGCCTTCATGCCTCCTGGCAAACTCCGCCATCACCGTCGTCTTTCCAAAACCGGCTCCGGCCGACAGAACAATCACCTCTTCCCGGCTTCGCTCAAACTGCCCTATCAGCCTTTTACGGCTCACTGCGCCGACCGGCTGTTCCGGGATCCGGATTTTGGTTTCCATATCTCCGGCCCTCTTCTTTCCTTTTTCCCCTGTCATTTTTCCGCTCTCCTTTTCCCGCATCATCACTGTCGCGAAATATCTCAGATATTCCTCCGCACTTCCTCACGTCGCCATAGATCGCCGTCCCGGAATGCGGCTCATATAATTACACACATAAAATACAATGAATCTACAAGGATTTCAACCGGATTACAAAAGAGGAGGCATCTCTGCCCCCTTCCCTTTCTAAAATTGATTTTTTTCCCTCCAGGCGTCAATATGCTCTGTCACACCGGACAGATTTGTATACCAGATATAATGGCTCCCCTCTACAATCTGCAGTTCATGATTTTCCCCCTGCAGATTGAGCTGATTTTCATGTCCGGTCTGCCATGCCGGAAGTGCATTGACATTATCCGAACAAATCATCGCAAGCACCGGCAGATCATCCGGAAACTTTTTATCTTTGACTGCGAGCAGCGACTGATCCATCCGTTCGATTTCATCTTTGATCGCCGCATTCCCACTGCTGCAAAACCCCTGCAGATATTCCTCCTCATCGCTTTCCGAATAAGCATACCCGGCGACATCCGGCAGAAGCGCTCCATACTTTTCCGGATCTTCGCGGACTGCCTGAAGAAATGCCTCCTCCGTGGCAAACGTATCTTTAAGTGCATCGAACTCTTCCGTCTGCTTCAGCATATATTCCTGCTCCATCGCAAGCGCCTCTGACAGGCCCTCATCGTAAACCGTATTGTCTACGGCAATAAATCCTTTTACGCTTTCCGGATAATCATGAACGAAATTGAGCCCATACACACCCGAGATCGAATGAACGAGCAGCACGCACTGATCAATTTCAAGCATATCAAGGGCGTCCTTTATCTCACTGTTTATATTTGAAACCGTTCTCTCCGCTGTAGTCCCATCACTCAGCCCATACCCGAACGGTTCCAGAATCACAACGTTAAACTCCGTCTTCAGCTCCATTGCGAGAGGCTTAAAATAAATATGCGGAGATGGAACCCCCAGTGCGGGAAGCATCACCAGCGTCGTCTTTGTCCCGTCCTTAAAATCCTGCCCCGGCAGATCGATATCACCATATAAAATGACATGCATTTTTCTGCCGTCCACCGTAACATACCGGCTGACACCATCTGCGGCTCCCTGCCCCGCGCCGACAGGCACAGACGCCAGCATACCGGCCATAAGCACAAACACAAGAGCCGCACTCCAATAACGTTTTTTTAACAGATTCTTCATTCTTAATCCCCTTTCGCTTTCAAATGTCTTTTCAGTCATTCTAACACAGCCCGCCGGTTTCCTCTACCAGAAACAATTCAATCTTTGTAGTACAAGGTTTTCCCATATCCATCATTTTTCTTCATTTTCCTACTTTTACTCCCATTTTCCAATCGATGTGATATAATGTTCATAAAAGCAATGAGCAGTGCCAGAACGCTGCCTGAAAAACGACTGTTCACAGGCGTTTTTCACCTACAGCGTTCTGATAGGGCGAATGCACGTGAGCACGAATGCCGCAGGCTTTCGGGCTGCGCACTGCGGACTGGCGCTTTTTTCGGGCCTCTGCACTTTGCGCCCGCTGAACCTACAGCGTTCTGACAGGGCGAATGCACGTGAGCACGAATGCCGCAGGCTTTCGGGCTGCGCACTGCGGACTGGCATTATTTAGCAAAACCAATTGTTTTGGAGGATTATTATGGACATCATCATTGTAGGCTGCGGCAAAGTAGGCTACACCCTTGTGGAACAGCTCAGCAACGAAGATCACAATATCGTGGTCATTGACGAAAAACCGGAACGGGTCCAGCGCATCACAGACAGCCTGGACGCCATGGGCATCGTCGGCAACGGAATCAATCACAGGACTCTCATCGACGCAGGCATCGGAACGGCCGATCTTCTGATCGCCGTGACCGGGGACGATGAAAAAAATCTGCTGTGCTGCGTAATCGCACGAAAAACCGGACATTGTCAGACCATTGCACGCGTGCGCAACCCAATCTACAACGAAGAGATCGAATTTCTGAAAAAGGAGTTCGGCCTCGCCATGATTATCAATCCCGAGCTCACGGCGGCAAACGAGATTTCACGAATTTTCCAGTTTCCGTCCGCAATCCGCGTGGATTCTTTCGCAAAAGGGCACGTGGAACTTCTCCACTTTAAAGTTGGAAAGAGTTCTCCCCTGATTCACTTAAAACTTTTAAATCTGTCGCAGACACTGCGCACGAACGTGCTGGTGTGTACCGTTGTGCGCGGAAATGAAGTAATCATTCCAAACGGTGATTTTGAATTTGAAGAAAATGATACCGTAGCTATCGCCTCCCAGCGGCGCAACGCCATCGAATTTTTCCAGAAAATCGGCATTATGAAAACCCGCGTGGGCCGGGCGATCCTTGCCGGCGGCGGGAAAATCTCGTTTTACCTCGCCAAAATCCTATTGAAATCCGGAATCCGCGTGACAATTATCGAAAGAGACCGGGAGCGCTGCGACGTGTTAAGCGATCTGCTGCCCAAGGCGACAATTATCTACGGAGACGCCACTGACCAGACCCTGCTGATGCAGCTTGGGCTCGAGCAGGCTCAGGGCTTTGCGGCGCTGACAGGCCTCGACGAAGAAAACATCCTTCTCTCTCTGTACGCAAACGACGTTTCCAATGCGCGGATCGTCACTAAAATCAACCGGATCAGTTTTCACTCCGTCATCAACGAGCTCAATCTCGGAAGTACCATTTACCCAAGAATCATTACGGCGGATTATATCGTAAAATACGTGCGCTCCACAAACAATTCCAGAAACAGCAACGTAGAAACGCTCTACAAGCTCGCAAACGGAAAAGCAGAGGCGCTGGAGTTTATCATCAAAGCCGATTCCGCGGTCGCGGGCATTCCCCTGCAGGATCTGCATTTCCGTAAAAACACACTGATCTGCTGTATTTACCGCCACGGAAAAGTAATTATCCCCAGCGGGCAGGATATCATGAAAGCCGGCGACTCCGTCCTGGTCGTCCTCTCGGGTTACCGGATTTCCGACATCAAAGAGATTCTGGAGGATTAGTCTGCGATGAATTATTGGATTATATTGTATATTCTGGGATGTGTATTAAAATTTGAAAGCGCTTTTCTGCTGCTCCCCGCCATTGTGGGCCTTCTCTATCAGGAAGGAAATGCCCTTGCTTATCTCGCTGTCGCTGTCCTCTGCTTCATTTTAGGGATACTTCTCACCCACAAAAAACCGGCTTCCACAAATCTCTATACCAGAGAGGGGTTCGTGACTGTGGCCTTAAGCTGGATTGTAATGAGTATCTTTGGCGCGCTTCCTTTTGTGCTTACCAGGGATATTCCCTCCT
>CANDFU010000092.1 GCA_947384095.1 uncultured Roseburia sp.
CCAGCGATGTAGTCAGACCATTTCTGCTCTTTTTGTATTCTTTGCCGATATTCATCATAATCGAGGAACCGGTTCCCAGCGTTGTCTTTACCTGCCCTCTGCCATGGCACCCCTGCCCGAACAGCGCCGCGTGGGAATCGCCCAGAACGGCATAGATCGGAACCGGTTTATCCAGGTAACCGGCAAAATCCGTATAGCCAAAACAGGCGTTGCTGTCACAGACCTCGGGCAGGGTATCCATATCAATCTCAAACAGCTCACACAGTCGTTCCGACCATTTTCCCGCATGAATGTCAAACAACTGTGTACGGGAGGCGTTGGAAGCGTCCGTTTTAAATACCTTTTTCTCCGTCAGACAGTAGACGAGCCAGCTGTCCATCGTCCCCAGATGATATTTTCCGGCCGGCCGGACGTGCTCTATCAGCCAGCGCATCTTGCCCGCCGGAAAATAAGGAGACAGCACCAGACCGGTAATGTCGCAGATCTCATCCCGGTACGCCTCATAGCGCTTTACAATCCCGCTGGATCTGGAACACTGCCAGACGACGGCGTCCGCCAGCGGCCTGCCATCTGCGTCCCACATCAATGTCGTCTCTCTCTGATTGCTGATGCCCACCGCGCGGATCTCGTCGCGGCTGACATGAGAAGAATCAATCACCTCATACACTGCCTGCAGCGTGTTAAAATAAATTTCCATGGGATCGTGGGATACATATCCCTGCTCATTGACGATCTGCCGGTGTTTTTTATCGGCCCGCTTTAGCAGATTTCCCCTCTGATCAAACAGTACCGCCTTCGTGCTCTGCGTACTCTGATCAATACTTATCACGTAACTCATAACGCCTCTTCCACGGATTTTACGATACCGGCGTCATCCAGGCCATAATAGGCAAACATCTCCCGGTTCGTCCCCGAAATCAGATGTTCATCGGGCAGGTTTTTCTCCACCAGGCGCTTCGGGCAGCGGGAAGAAAGCGCCTGGGCCGTGGCGCTCCCCAGCCCTCCCTGGGGCGCATGCTCTTCGACGGTCACAACCAGCTTGACATCCCTGGCTTTTTCCACCAGCGTATCCGCGTCAAACGGTTTCAGACAGTACATATCGAGCAGTCCGGCGGATATCCCCTTTGCAGCAAGCTGTTCCATAGCCTTTTTCGCATACGGAACCATTTCCCCGCAGGCCACCAGCAGCACATCCTTCCCGTCTGCGATCACATTTGCCTTATTTAAAGTAAAATCCATATTCCCGTCATAAAGATCTTCCGTGGCAGAACGGCTCACACGGATATAGGACGGCTCCGTGTCTTTAAGCAGCGCCTCGATAAGCTTCGTGGTCTGAAACCGGTCGCTGGGATTGTAGACGCGCATGCCCGTCAGCGCCGACATGGCCGCAAAATCCTGACAGGAATGGTGCGTCATGCCCAGAGCGCCATAGCTGACGCCGCCACTGATCCCGATCAGCGTCACATTGGTGCCCGAGTATGCCACATCCACCTTGGCCTGTTCATAACTGCGGGTCGCTAAAAAGCTTGCAGGGGAGGCTGCAAACACCTTCTTGCCGCAGGCGGCCAGTCCGGCAGAAATTCCCACCAGATTCTGCTCCGCGATTCCCACCTCGACAAACTGTCCGGGATAGGTTTCGGCAAAAGGCGCCAGGGAAGCGGAACCTCTGGAATCAGAACAGACAACCACGATATCCCTGTCATTTTTCGCTTTTTCCAGCAGACACTCGCAGATCGCCTGCCTGTTTGTGATTTTATTCATGCCAGCACCTCCTCAATATCCTTTACCGCCCGCTCATACTCTTCCTGCGTCATGACGCCATGGTGCCATTTCTTTTCGTTTTCCATAAAAGAAACGCCCTTTCCCTTTACAGTGTGTGCGATCACAACCGAAGGTTTTCCCTTGCATGCAGCCGCTTTTTTGTAGGCCTCCACAAGCTGTGCGCAGTTGTTCCCGTCCTCCGCCTCAATGACGTTCCAGCCGAAAGAAGCAAATTTCTCCGCCAGCAGGGCACTGGACATCACCTGATCTGTGGTCCCGCTGATCTGCAGACCGTTTAAATCCACCGTTGCGCACAGGTTATCAAGCCGATACTGACGGGCCGCCATCATCGCTTCGTAATTTGACCCTTCGGCCATCTCTCCGTCCCCCAGCACCACATAGGTTCGGTACGTCCTGTCATCCATTTTTGCAGCCAGCGCCATGCCGACACCGACGGCAAGACCATGCCCCAGAGAACCGGAATTGATCTCAACGCCGTTCACATCGGTATTGGGGTGTCCGATAAACTCAGACTGATACTGTGAAAACGTGTCAATCGCTCTCTGCTTGTCAAAAAAACCCTTTTCCCCCAGCACCACAAACAGGGCGTCGGCACAATGCCCCTTGCTCAAAAGGAAACGGTCGTGGTTTTCATCCTTAAAGTTATCGGGATTTACATTCATGACATCGAAATATAACACCGTAAGAATGTCGATCACGCTTAAATCCCCGCCCACATGCCCGGCTTCCGATTTATGTATCATTTCGATAATGTCCCGTCTCAGCTCATAGCTCTTTCTCGTCAATGCATCCATCTTATTCTCCTCGAATATACGCCTTCACGGCCTCTTCATTGTCATCATACAGATCCGGTTTTACACCGATATATTTGCACGCCTCATACAAAACGGGCACAATATCCTTGTGTATCCCCACACAGTGATGGATATACGGCCCCTCTACAATTTTTGCCTCCAGGCGTTTCCAGTTTTTCACTTCAACCCAGACATACGTCCCCTTCGTATAAGGCCCTTCCACACCCTTTGCATTTCCCAGAAGCAGAGAATATTCCCCGTTATCCCCGTCAAACCGACACAGCGTCATCTCGCCGGATTTTGCAAGCGCTTCCACGGCGCCGGGATGATCAAACGCCAGCGGATAGCCAATGGTCGGCCTGCAGGAAGCGCAGGAAATCGGCCAGGGGCCGCAGTGCTGCAGCAGCTCCGCATTGTCATTGTCCGGATGTCTCACCGTCCAGTCTGCAAAAAAGGTTCTCGCCTCATCCATTCCGGCCGCCTCCGCCAGAATGGCCGTCACGGCGCCGTGGATATCCGTCTCGCACACCACGGGCAGCCCTTCTTCGTTGAGCAGGCTGTTTGCCGCGCAGGGCATAATCCCGATCTCGTCCTGAAGCGCATTCCAGCACTGGATCGCAATGGCGTTACAGCCATATTTTTCCGCCAGGTTTCGCATGGCAACCTTTAAGGCAGCGACATTTTCCAGTTGCTCGTCGTTGATTGCGATCTCAAAGTTTTCTTTGCAGTAGGCAACCGTGGCAGCCACGGCGTTCCCTTGTGCCTTTGCCTTTTTCATCTCCGCCGTCAGCTCCGGAATCGGTATGGGCGACAGCTGGATATGAAATCTCTCCAGCAGTTCCCCCTCGTTGCACATGGTTGACCAGAAATCAAACGGGCGGGGCCCGATCTGGAGAATGCGCGTTCTGCGGAAGGCTTTCACCACGTTGCAGACGGCAAGAAAATTCCGGATCCCCCTCTCAAATTCCGGATCTTCCAGATCACAGTTGCACAGGTAGGTGAAAGGAACCCCGAAACGGCGCAGCACCTTCCCGGTGGCAAACAGGCCGCACTGGCTGTCACGCAGACGGATTCCTTTTTCATCGGGCCTCTCGTCCCGGGGCCCCCACAACAGAACCGGGACATTCAGCTCCTTTGCCAGGCGCGCCACTTCGTATTCGGTTCCAAAATTTCCGTGCGGGAAAAATAATCCGTCTATTTTTTCCGCTTTAAACTTTTCACAGATCGCAACCCGGTCCGCATCGTCATGTAACAGCCCGTCGGCGGCGATATCGTCGATATCCACATAAGAAACTCCCATCTGCTGCAATTTCTTCCTTGTAAGTCCGGCGTATTCCTCAGCGGCCGGAGCCGAAAAAATACTTCTTCTGGTTGGAGCCAGACCAATCTTAACCTCTGCCATATATCCTCCTATTTTTCCCTGACAACCAGACACCAGTCGTCTGCGTCCGGTTTTGCCGGGATTCTCCATGTATTTTTTTCTACTGCAAATTCGTGGATGACCGCGTCATATTTGCCGCTTCGGGGATGGAACCACTGCATCGTGTAGACGCCGGGATGAAACCCCTCTATGTCGCCGCTTCTCCTCGTCGATTCGGGATAATAAAGAACCCAGTGTTTTTTATCCTCCGACACCGTAATCAGCGGCAGCTTCTTTCCAAAAGGATTTCCTTCCTGCTCCTCCCCTGCCTGATACGGGTACAATTCCCAGAACTTTTGCGCTTCATAAAATTTTCGCAGATAGCCCATCTGTTCTCCGCCGGGGCCGTCGATGGCCTCGCTCCAGGTCACATCATAGCGGTTAAAAACAGCCATAGGATTTTCCTGCCCCTTCTCCCACACCACATCCCAGATTCCCTGCGCGCCATAGGTGTACCCACAGCCGCCGGACTGCATGGTCAGATAAGCCACGCGGCGCACCATCGCGTCCGTACAGAGACGGCTCCCGTTTTCCTCCAGAGTGGAACAGTACTCATACATCGCTTCTCCTTCCACAAACGGTTTGTCGCCGTGCTCCTTTAAAAACGCCTTGTAGTCATCCACGCTCACGACATAGTCGCCGTGCCCGCCCTGATTGAGCGTAAAGTCCATCCACGCTTCCTCCTGATAGTAAGAAGCGAACGGACGCTCATTTGTATAGTGAGCCGTCATCAGATGATGATAGCTGTCGAGCTCATGCACGCACAGGGCAACTTTCCGCCATTCCTCCACATAAAACGGCTGTCTGGCCTTATCATAGCCCCCCACTTCTCCGGCCAGCGTCCACACCATGGGCAGCGCGCCATAGCGGGCTATGATATACCGCGCCAGATTTTTGTATTTCTCCACATTATTTTCAATCGACATAAACCAGGCAAAGCCCAATGCATTGACAATCCCCTTATCCGCCAGGTAATGCATTCTCCGGTCCAGCTCCTCCTGGTAAAACTTCACATTCGGCATGCCCGGACTCTGCCAGTAATATGCGTCGCCGCCCATCAGCGCGTCGCTTCTTAAATTCGTCTGATATACCGTGTAGCCCTGCCCGGAACGCCGGTCGATCATGCCCTTAAACATGCTGTCCATACCCGGATGGTTCGATTCATCCCATCTTTCCCTGTAACAAAACTCCCAGTGGGTATCCCCCAGCCAGAAAAACGGCGTCCCGTCCGCATAAGTAAAATAGCGCTTATCCTCGCTGACTTTAAGAAATCCGTGCCGGTAAATCGCCAGATCGCCGGTATACGGGACACATATCACCGTCCCTGCAGCGCCGTCCAGCCCGGTTTCCGCCGGAGCCGTAAGACGATAGCCCCAGTTTCCCGTCTCAGTCGGCGCAAAGGAGACGCGGTAAATTGTTCCCCCGTCCCAGTACGCCTCACGGACGATGGTGCGGCCCGACGGTCCCGTAAAGGCCGCCGAGATCGTACAGTCCAGAAAGGGATTTGCATACGTTTTCGCGCTCTCAAAGGTCAGCACCGCCGCCCTGTACTGCTGTATCGTATCCATCATGCAAGCCCCCTCTCCTTCGCAAGGGAAACAGCCAGGGCAACCAGCGCCTCCCCGTCCTCCCGGCAGACAAATCCTCTTGCTATCTGCTCTTTCGTATCCTCCTCGCACAACTGCTTATAGTGCGCCAGGCTTCCGTACAGTTCCTTTAAAAAGGCCGGTGAAAACGCCTCCTGATACCCAAACAGCGGATCCTTTTCCGATTCCGGGTCCAGAAAGCTCTGTCCCTTCGGAATCGTGCTCGTAATGTGATAACGGCCGGTTGGATAATTCAGCAGACAGGTGCGCAGGCCGCCTCTCGTATTTCCAAAAACATCCTTCCTGTTTTCTCCGCGCCCGTTCACCGGAATCCTCTCACAGTGGCCCGGTCCTGCGCCCTCTCTCACCCAGCGGAACAGATTCCGGAACGCCGCCCCAAACAGGATCCAGGACGGATAGTCATTTCCGGCCGCATGTTCTCCCGCATAGACAGGCAGATGATTGATCCGCTTTAAGTCCTCGTCGCCCCGATAATAATCCACATAGCTGAACATCGTATCGTGGCTGGCTCCCGTCACCTCATATTCCCGGTACAGAAAGCCCGGATAATCGCTGTCCGCCCGCCTGGTACGGAAGGCATCCCACGCACTGTTTTCACTCTCCGTCTGTACTGAGATATAGGGCTGCTCCACATGCTCGACCCGTTTCAGACGAAAATCGTAATCCATCGCCGCTTCGTACTGATTTACCGGGACTATCAGATTGCGGACGCCGCCGCCCGCCAGATAACCGTCAAACACACGGCTGTCCCGCTTTACCTCATCGCGATATGCAAAACTGTTTAAATAGCGGAACAGATAGCAGGCTGACTGGGACCAGCCCGTCAGGTAAAGATGACGATGCGCCACTGCGCGGAGGGGATTCCTGTCATCGTCGCCTCGCAGAAGCCATGCCAGATCCGTCAGCATATCCCAGAAGAGTCCCGGCTCATAGTGAATGTCGATATCCGGAAGGATTCCTCTCTTCTGAATCTCCTCCATCGAAAACGGAAAGGGCATCTCTTCCGTCGGGTTTTTCCAGGAGAGGCAGCCATACCGCGCTTCATTAAATTCCACCATTTTGGCAATGGTGTTCGGCTTGCTTGTGATCCCGACATAGATATCCCCGTCCCGCAGGAATTTCTGATATCCCAGTATCCACATCCGGTCGATTTCCATAAAAGAAGTCGGATTGATGATTTCCACTACCACATTGCCGCTCGCCTGCCCGGCATCTTCAGGCGCACGGACAATCAGACGGTTACGGTATCCGGCATCGCG
>CANDFU010000093.1 GCA_947384095.1 uncultured Roseburia sp.
ACGCAAAAGACGGAATCTCCGGCCGGGGAGGATCTGACTCTCATCCAGGGAATTATCGATGTTTTCTGGGTGGAGGAGGACGGCATCGTGGTGCTGGATTATAAGACGGACCGGGTCAAAAGCGGCGCAGAACTCGCCGTCCGCTACGCGGCGCAGCTTAAGCTGTATGCCGAGGCTTTGGAGCGCATCTGTAACCAGGACGGTGAGCGGCGTTTGCGGGTAAAAGAGCGGCTTTTGTATTCGTTCAGGCTTGGCGAAGTCATTGCGGTATGAGCAGGGCGCTAAAGAAGCACATGCAGCAGCCTGTCATTGTCTTCCGGTCTCATAAAACAGAAGCGGATATATTTATTGTCCAGAAACGGGAACGTCGAGCAGTCCCGTATCATCATTTTCCTGCGGATGGCGCGGTCAAAGAGATCCTGTGAGGTCAGGCCATCCGTCAGAATGCGCGCAAGCATGAAATTCCCGCTCGGGGGATATACTTTAAAGCCCGGCTGATCGCGGAGCAGACGGTAGATGCGCGCCCGTTCGGCAAAGATCAGCTCTCTGGTCGCCCGGATGTAAGCGTCGTCCTTAAACATGGTTTCTCCGGCGATGACGGCGAGCGAGTTGATGGTCCATGGATTTTTTCTGGTGTTGATCGCTTTGACGAGGTCACGGTTCCCGGTGACGGCGTATCCTAAGCGGAGGCCGGGAGCAGCAAAAAATTTGGACGTTCCGCGCAGGATAATAATGTTATTGTAATAGTTTGTCAGCGGGACGGCGGAGATTTCATCCATATTGCCGGCAAACTCCACGTAGGTTTCGTCCACCATCACATAGATGCCGTGCTGTTTGCACGCGTCTAAAATGCGGCGCATTTCCCGGCGCGTGATGCAGGAGGACGTGGGATTGTTGGGGTTACAGATGACGAGAAGGTCGATGTTTTCATTGAGGCGGGGGATAAAATCGTCCGGATTAAGGTGAAAATCATCCTTTTCGCGGAGCGGGTAGTAAAGCGTCGTGCCGCCGCCCAGAGAGATTTCCCGCTCGTATTCTGAGTAGGTGGGGCCGATGACGAGCGCCTTTTTCGGGTGTTCGATCTGGATAAACAGGGAAATCAGTTCTGTGGAGCCGTTTCCGACGATGACGTTTTCATATTCGGTTCCGCAGTATCCGGCAATGCATCTGCGCAGGGATGTGTATTCCCGGTCCGGGTAGGTGGTGATGGCGTCGATTTTGTCCGCAAGCGCAGAGCGCAGGAGCGGGGAGATGCCCAGGGGATTGACGTTGGCGGAAAAGCTTACGATCTCTTCTTTCCGGATCCCGTAGATTTCTTCTATTTTTTCCAGATCGCTCCCGTGAAAATGGTCTTTATGTTTTATCATTGATTACTCCTCCGATTTAGTTTATAATCATTATAATGATTTTGTCAGAAAATGCAATTGGAATATAGAAAAGCAGGTGTCGATTTTGCGAAAACGGATACAGCAGCTTGCATGGGGAATGTTTGAGGACGTCGGCCGGCAGGTCGGGATCAGTCCGGATCTGGTGCTGGTGGAGGCGTCGGAGGGAGCGGATGCCACGGGGGAGTTTGTGATGACGTGCCCGGATGAAGCCGGGATGCGCGGTATCGTCCATACCTCGGACGCCAGGATGGAATGTCTGACGCCGGAGTTTGAAGGCGTGGAAGTAAAGATAAGATATCAGTTTCATAATGACGGGTTTATCGAAGGGGATATTCTGAAGGGTGAGTTTTATATCATCAGCAGCCAGGGAGAATATAACCTTTCTTTTGTTGTGTCTGTTTCAAAGCAGTATGCAGATTCCTCCGTCGGGAAAGTAAGGGACCTCGCTGATTTTACAAAGCTTGCCAGGGAAAATTTTAAGGAAGCGGAGCGGCTTTTTTATACAAAGAGCATGAAAGAGCTCTTAAAACCAGAGGGGCTGCGGGAGCGGCTTTTCTATGAGGGAATGCGGCAGGGCGGTGCGTCCGGGCAGAAGGTGGAAGAGTTTCTTTCGGGGATCGGGAAAAAGAAAAAACTGGAATTTACGGCCGGGGAGACGGAGGCGTCGTTTTTCGGACTGACGGAGCAGCGCAGAGAGGTTATAGAGCTGCGGAAAAATTACTGGGGGCATCTTCAGATCGAGGTCGAAACAGATGCGGAGTTTCTCGTCCCGCAGAAGGGACGGCTGACGGAAGATGATTTTATCGGAAGCGTCTGTCATTTTGAGTATGATATCCGTGTCGCGGCACTGCATGCCGGCAAAAACTGGGGGCGTCTGCGTTTCCGGACGCCGGGGTGCGAGCATATTTTTGCGGTCTGTGCGTCGACGCGGCCGCAGAGGGAGAAGGCCGCGTCCGGTCCGCACCGGGACAGAAAGGAGAGCCGCGTAAAGCTGCTTTCGCTTTATATCGATTACCGGCTGAAGCGGATTGTAACGGGGGTCTGGGCAAACCGCACGGTCCGTATCCTGGATCACCTGATGGCGGTCTGTCCGGACGAGCCGCTGTATCCGCTGATGAAAGCGCAGGCCCTTTTAATCAACCGGCAGCGCCAGGAGGCCGCCTGGATCATGGATGAGTTCAGGCGGGCCTATAAGGGGAGCGGGCAGCCGGTCTGGGGGTATTATCTCTATATCTGTACGCTGGCGGAGCGGGAGCCCTCCTACGTCGATCGCCTGACGGGGGAGATCGAAAAGCTGTTCCGGAAATATCCGGATGATTCCCTTCTCTTCTGGGTGCTTCTCTTTGTGAAGGAGGAATATTATACGCAGCCGCAGAGGAGATACCGGGCGATTGAAGCATGGGTGGAAGCAGGACATAAAAGCCCTTATTTTTATCTGGAGGCGTTTTACCTGATCTGGCAGGACCCCTATCTTCTGGGAAGGCTGGATACGTTTGCCGTGGAGGTGTTAAACTGGGCCTATAAAATGGATGCGATTTCACAGGATATCGCAATTTCCGTGATGAATATCGTGCCTGGAAAACGGGATTTTAATCCGCTTCTCTGCCGCATTTTAAAGAAGTGCCATGAGGTAAAGCCTTCGGATGAGATGATCTCGGTGATCTGCGGTTATCTGATCAAGGGGCAGCAGTCTGACAGCGACAGCCATAAGTGGTACGCGATGGGGGTGGAGCGGGGACTGCGCATCACGAACCTGTACGAAGCGTTTCTTTTGTCGGCGGGCAAAGACGAGCGGGAAAACCTGCCGAAAGTGGTACAGATGTATTTTCAGTATAACAGCAACCTTCCCTGGCAGCAGAAAGCAGAACTTCTGTCCGGCATCATTGCCGGGAAGGAGCGCCAGCCGAAGGTATATCAGAAATATAAAAAAATAGTACGCCAGTTTGCCACGGAGCAGATGGAAACCGGGCACATCAACGAGGAGCTGGCGGTCGTTTATGAGGAGGTTCTCGCCGCAGAACCGATTCATGAGGATCTGGCGCGCAGGCTCCCAGGCGTTCTGTTTGCGCACAGACTGACGTGTGCGGACCGCAGTATGGCCCGTCTGATCGTCCTCCACGGACAATTAAAGGAGCCGCAGGTCGTTCCGCTGGTCAACGGTGTGGCGTATTACCGGGCATACACGTCGGATTATGTGGTGATTCTTGAGGATAACCGGGGGAACCGTTTTATTGACCGTATTTCATACCAGGATAAAGCGATGTTTGACGTCAGCCGGTATATCGACAGATGCCTTGCGCTGGCGCCGGACTGCTTTGAATATGTTCTGTATCATTTTTTTGGCCGGGACGGCAGAAATGATAGGTTTACAAAGCAGGACGAATCCCTGTTTAAGGTGCTCCTTTCATCAGAGCGGCTGAACGAGGAATGCCGTGCGGCGTTTTCTGCGGAGCTGATACACGGGTTTGCGCGGCGCGGCCAGGACAGGCTTCTCGTAAAGCAGCTTCAGCGGACGGATCTGGCCCTGCAGGAGCCGGAGAGCAGACGCCGTCTGATCACGCTTATGGCGGAGCAGGGGATGTTTGATGAGGCGTACCGTATGATCCGGGTTTACGGCTACGAGTTTCTGCCGGATCCGGCCCGCATGGCGCTGATAAGCCATGCGATCGCCGCGGCGGATGAGGGGGAGGATGCGTTTCTGACCGGGTTTGCAAAAAACACGTTTCTGCACGGAAAGTACAGTGACGTCATGCTGGAATATCTCTGCAGATATGCGCAGGGGGCCACCAAAATGCTGGCCGGGCTCTGGAAGAAATCGCAGGATCTGAATATCGATACGCTTCCCCTGGAGGAACGTGTGCTGACCCAGATGTTGTTTGCGGCCGATTATGTCCCGTATGTGGAAGAGATTTATGAGCGGTTTTATGCGTCGGGGGGCAGCGGCGTTCTCTGTGAAGCGTATCTGAGTTATTTTTCCCACGGGTATCTCACCCGGGATATGGTTGCGCCCGGGCATGTTTTTGCGCAGCTTAAGGAGCGGTACCGGGAAGGTAAGGATTTAAACGATGCCTGCAGGCTGGCGCTGCTCAAATTTCTGGCTGTGGGACAGAATGGGCCGGAGCGCACGGAAAAAGAGGTGCTTATGGCGGACGCGCTGCTGGAAGAGTTTACCGGGCGGAATCTGTATTTTTCGTTTTACCGCGGAGTGGGGGATGTGCTTTCGCGCAGATATCTGTTCCACGATAAGTATTTTTTTGCATATGACACGAGGCCGGGGCGCCGTGTGGTGATGCGCTTTCGCGTGGAAGGGGAAGCATACCGGGAGGAAGAGTTAAAAGAGATGTACGACGGGATGTATGTCCTGCCGCTTCTCCTGTTTCCGGGCGAGTGTGTGCAGTATTATATTGTGGAAGTGCACACGGAGGGAGAAGTGATCACGGAGAGCGGGTGCGCCGTCATGGGAGATGCCCCGAAGGACGGGGAGCCGGAGCGTTATATGCAGTTGTGCCTGATGCAGAATCGGAGAATGGTCGGCGATGCAAAACAGCTTGAGCGGATGATGAAGGCTGCGCAGGGAATGCAGAAGGTGGCGGAAAGCGTCTTTAAGCTTCTGTAGAAGGCCCGGACAGGTGTTTCGTGTGCCTTAAAGTATGCCGATACGGAGGAAGGAATGGAAAATCGATATTATCTCGGCATGGATCTGGATGACACGTGTGCCGTAATCAGTTTTTTTCAACTGGATATGAAAGAGCCGGAGACGGTGAGTACGGTGGCGGGAAGCGAGGTATACCAGATTCCGGCGCTGCTGGCGCGGAGAAAGGACAGCGGACAGTGGCTGATCGGAGAAGAGGCCGAAAAACTGGCCCGGTCGGGCGAGGCGGAAGCGGCGGATGCACTCCTGGGCAGAGCCGTCCGCGGGGAACAGGTGTCGCTGGGAAAAGAGGTTTATCCGGCGAAGGAGCTTCTGGCATACTATATCAAAAAGCTGTTTCTGTTGTCCGGACGGCTGAATAAGCCGGCGGTGGTGGAGCGGCTGGCGGTCTGTCTGAATCACCTTTCGCGGGAAACGACGGAATTGTTTGCATGGCTGGCGGGAAAACTGGAACTAAAACCACAGCAGGTCATGCTGCTTGACCGCAAGGAATGTTTTTATTATTTTGCCTATAGTCAGAGAGAAGAGCTGACAAGACGTGAGATCGGCCTGTTTGATTACCGCGGGGATCGGATGCGCATGTTTCTGATTTCGCGCAATCCGCGCACTCTGCCGCAGGTCGTGACGCTGACGGAAGAGTGGGCTTCGCTCACGGGAACCGGGCGGGATGAGGCGTTTGCAAAAATCGCGGAGGAATATTTTCGCGGCCGCACGGTTTCCGCGGTTTATCTCGTCGGCGACGGGTTTGACGGCGACTGGATGAAAGTTTCGGTTTCTTTCCTGTGCCGGGGGCGGCGGGTTTTTATCGGGAAAAATCTTTACTCCAAGGGCGCCTGTTATGCGGCGGCCGTCAGGGATGGGAGAAAAGAATGGCCGTACATCTATCTCGGTGACAATGAGATGAAAGTCAATGTTTTCCTCAAAGTGTACAATATGGGGACGTTGGAATTTTTTACGCTGATCGGCGCCGGGGAAAACTGGTATGAGGCGTCCGGGGAGTGTGAAGTGATTCTGGACGGCACGCCGGAAATCGATTTCTGGCTGCAGTCTCCGGACAGCAGGGAGGCGAAGATTGAGCGTCTGGAGCTTTCCGACCTGCCGGAGCGCCCGCCAAAGACGACGCGTCTTAAGATTACGGCAAAGCCGCTTTCGGATACGCGTGTGCAGATCAGGATCAGGGATCTCGGGTTCGGAGAGTTTTTTAAAAGTTCGGATAAGGCATGGGATTATGTGATGGCCCTGTCTGATCAATAGAGAGGGGGATGGAAGTGGGCGAACTGATTTTGTGCAGCCGGATGCGTGCGGCAGCACCTTTTTATATAGAAGCGGCTTCTGTCAATGTCTATTCCGTTGAGGAGCTCTGTTATTATATTGAGCATAACCTCTACCTTCTTGGCAGGAACTTTATGAGCGAGGCGCTCTGCGCCTGGGTCGGGCAGGAACTGGGAATGAAGGAGACGGCCGCAAAGCTGCGGGGCATTCTTGCGGCGGACGGAAGTCTGACAGAGTTCGCAGCCGCGATCCTTTCGTCGTCCGGATACTGTGTGGGCGGGGCGCCTGGCGAAGTCATAAACCGTCTGCGGGAGATTGAATACAAGTCGGAGTCAGAGTGCGCAAAGCTCAGGGCGGACCGCTATCTGGAAAACGGGATGTATGCCGCGGCCGTTAGGGAATATCGAAGACTTGTGAAAAAATGGGAGGAGGATCCGCTGCTGACTGGAAATCTGTGGCACAATATGGGAAAGATCGGAAGAGCGTCGTGTAGGGAAAGAGTGTAGGTTATAGTG